>CACPLK010000012.1 GCA_902634795.1 uncultured Prochlorococcus sp.
TAAAGGAGTATATGGAGATTTCATAGTAACCTCAAAAGATAAAAAAGAAGTCCTCCTATATCGATTTTCTATTCTTTTTTGTGCATTATTCTTTTCCATAGGTCTAGCCCAGTGGTTTACAAATGGACCTAATCGAGTATGGATTTTTTTTATTGGCTTGGTAATTAGTTTAGGGTTAAGTCTGAAGTGGATACACATTTATTTAAGACCTTTACATCAAGCACTTATATTGTTTTGGGCAATTGGTTGCATTGGCTTAGGAATAGTTGCATATCACTTTGGATTAACAAACATTATTTATGGTCTCCAAGAAAATCCAAAGTGGGTATTTCTTGTTGGACCACTTTTTGTATCTCTAACAGGAGTAGGTTTCAAAGAGTTTTTTTGTTTTAGAAGAATAGAGGCAATAGGAATCACAATTTTTATTCCAATTGCTTTTATTGGTCATTTGACTGAACTTAGTAATGAAAAATTTACGTTTGCACTGTTAGTTCTTTCTGCCTTACTTTTGTTGATATTGGGGATAAGAAAATTTGACCTTCCAGCAGAAGCTGACATAGGAGATAAAAGTGTGTTTGATTTTTTAGAGAGTCAAAGAAAGCTAAATAAATCAGACATTGAGACAAGTTAGCCAGAGAGGATTTTACCTATGACCAATTTCCTAAATACAAATATTTACTTTGACATGTCAGCAAATGGTGAGGAAATCCAACCAATTTCACAAAGCACGTGCAATATTTCCCCGACATAATTATCTTGTATTAGTTAAAGATTTTGCTCCTTTAAGACGCTATGAAATCAATCGACGAGCATATTAAAAAGGATCAGTCAGAGATCCAAACAGCCCAAGCTTCAGGCAATGATCCTAAAGTTCGGCACTTAACAGATGAGCTTCATTCTCTAGAGGAATACAAAGAGCATCATCCCGAGGATAAGCATGATCCAAACGCGCTTGAACTTTTCTGTGACGCTAACCCTGATGAACCAGAGTGCTTGGTATATGACGATTAATTCTGATAAATCTAGAAAGAAAATAAAATAGGGGGCTATTTCCCCTATTTTATTTTAATCAATTAATAATCCATATTAAAATCAGAAGGACTGCCAGTTAGAGAACATACAACTGCTTCCTCACTTTTCATTTGACGAACCTCAACTATTGGTCTGCCCATTTTCTTTAGAACATTAATATCTTGATCAGTCTGGCAACGAGCAATAATTTCCCCTTTTCCATCGAAACAACTGTAAAAATCCATAATTTTAAATAATCTCTTTAGTTATGACCAATAATTAGCTGCAAAACAAGTAGGTATGATTCACTCATAACAATTAATTAATATCCGAGTTCATTCCAAATAGAACTCAACAAATCATCCATACCAAATTTCGTTACAGCGGAAATTACATATACATTTTTTCCAGTTAATTGCTCAATTTTTTCTAAAAGTTTTTTAATTTCATTCTCATTTAAAAGCTCTTTTTTATTAAGAACAAAAATTCTAGGCTTAGAGATCAAATCATGACCATAAGACGTTAATTCCTCATTAATAGTTTTGAAATCATTTATTGGATCATTTGATGCTGAATCAATCAAATGAAGTAACACCTTTGTTCTTTCTATATGTCGGAGAAAATCATGCCCTAGTCCAATACCTTTTGATGCTCCAGAAATTAAACCAGGAATATCTGCAAAAACTGTTCCGTCTCCTGAGGGCCTCCTTACTACTCCGAGATTCGGAATTAAAGTTGTAAATGGATAATCAGCAATTTTTGGCCTTGCAGAGGAGAGTACAGAAATCAACGTACTTTTACCTGCATTTGGTAAACCTATAATTCCAACCTCTGCCAGAAGTTTTAATTCCAGTTGCAATGACCATTCTTCTCCCTCTTTCCCCTCAGTGTATTTTTCTGGTGCTCTATTACTATTTGATAAATAACGAGCATTACCGAAACCTCCTTTTCCACCAAACGCGACAATAAGTTGTTGACCTTTGTGAGTTAAGTCACCAAGAATGATATTTGTAGAGAGATGTCTTACCTCCGTTCCACAAGGAACTTTAAGTACAGTGTCATTTCCTGATGCACCAGTGCATTTATTGGGACCACCTCTCTGGCCATTTTCAGCAGAAATTAATTTCTGAAATTTGAAATCCAAAAGAGTTTGGAGATTATCATCAGCCTCTAAAACAACATTTCCTCCTTGTCCTCCATCCCCCCCCGCAGGGCCACCAGCTGGAACATACTTTTCTCTTCTAAAAGCAGAGATACCATCACCACCTGAACCTGCTTTGACATCAATAATAGCCTGATCAATAAATTGCATTTAAAAATATTTTTCATCAATAAGCTTGATAATAATTCTTAAATTCATGATTGCTAAATAAAAGAATTTGAAACCACTATTTATAATTTTTACCCAAAAATTAATCAACCATCCATACGACACTACATCCGGGACCGCCATCATGAGGTTCAGCATCGGCTACTTTTTCAATATATGAAAGTGAATCCAACCATTTCCTCAAACCTTTTTTCAATTTTCCAGAGCCAATTCCATGAATAACCCATAAAGCTCCAGAACAATTTCTCAATTTTTCTTCAATCACCCCCTCAGCTTCATGCACGCGTAATCCTCTTACATCTAAGGTGTTTTTTTTAGTACGCACTAAGGATAAATTCTTTCTTGCTTGTGAAGTTTTTATTTCCACAAGTGGATTTATTTCCGCCTTTTGACCATCAAGACTTTCTACTTCATTTAAACTGACTTTGCTGCGAAACACACCGCATAGCACTGTTAATTGCATTCCATCATCTGAAAAAGAAATTATTTCACCTGCTTTACCAATAGAAGCCAATCTCACTTTGTCCCCAATCTTTGGAGTCCAACTCTGGATTTGCTGAATTCGCTTATCGTTTCGATATCCCTTTTCCATTTGCCGTAATCGTTGACCAGCAATTCTTGCTGTCTCACCACTAGCGTTTTGATCGCGCAAGCGTTTAATTAAATGTCTCACTTCTTGTTGACCTACACGAATTGATGATTCCAATTTGAACCTTCCTTGTTCATTAAACTCTTCCGATTGTTGACGTTGTTTCTGCCAACTATTAAGTAATTCTTCATGTAGCAGTTCGGTTCTAGCCAATAAGGCAGCAGCATCTTCAGCTGCTGATTGTTGCCGCTCTCGTTGTTTTTCTAAGCCTTGAATAACTTGATTAACATTATCAACGTTTTCAGGATTAATAAATTTTTGAGCACTTTTAATTACTTGCTCATCGAGACCAAGTCTCTTTGAAATTTCAATTGCATTACTTCGACCAGGAATTCCCCATTGCAAATGAAAAGTTGGTTGTATAGTTTCGCTATCGAAAGAAACTGAAGCATTTTCAAATCTTGAATCGCTATATTTGAGTGCTTTTAATTGTCCAAAATGAGTAGTCGCAATAGTTAATCTTGCTCTATCGGCCATTACCTGTAGGAGTGCTATTGCCAATGCTGTGCCTTCAGTTGGATCAGTTCCAGCTCCAACTTCATCTAAAAGGACAAGAGTCGTACCAGGGAATGCATTTATAGCATCGAGTATTCGACTTATACGAAGAATATGCCCACTAAATGTAGATAAATTTTGCTGTAAAGATTGCTCATCACCAATATCAGCAAGAATATTTTTACACCAGGGTAATCTTGGTGAGCCTGTACATGGCAAAAGCAAACCGGCTTTCGACATTAAAACTGCTAAACCAATACTTTTTAAAGCTACAGTTTTACCCCCAGTATTAGGTCCTGTAATTGCTACTACTTTTAAATCAGTGGCGACATCAAAGCTAGTTGGTACAACTCTACTCTTTTTCTCATTGAAGTCATTCCATACTAATAAAGGGTGACGAAAATCTTTAATCTCGAATGGTGTATTTTCCTCTTCATCAAGAATTACTGGTACTCCGTCAAGCCATTTAGAGTAACGTGCTCTAGCTAATGAAAACTCTATCTGCAAAAGTATCTCTCCTAAATGAGCTATTACACTTGCATTAAGACCAACCTCTTTACTCCAATTAGCTAGAAGTCTCCTCTCTTCATCTGAGACTTCAGAATCTATCTTCGCTAAACGATTTCCCATTGATATGACAACTTGCGGCTCGACATAAATCGTGCTACCAGAAGCTGAACTATCATGAACCATTCCTTTAATCTGATCAGAAGTCCCAGCTTTAAATGCCAACACAGGTCGACCATACCTCTCTGAGATAATGTTATCTTGAAGCAATCCACTATATTTCCGAATAATATCATTAAGAATATCTTTTCTTTGAAGATGGACCGAATTCCTATGGCGTCGTAATTCAGAAAGCTTTGGGCTAGCACGATCAGCAATTCGCCCGCCTTCCTCTATCCCAAATTCGAGGAGTTTTTGCAAATCTGGCAAAGTTGCAATGTCTTTGAGTAATGAAGAAAGTCGTGGACGTATCAATTGATCAAATATTAGTTTTCGTAATTTTCGAGCAGCTCTTAAAGTATCAGCTACTTTTAATAAGTCCTCACCCATAGAGACTCCACCTTTAGAGCATATCAAAAGAATATTTTCCAAATCATGCACACCTTCAAAAGATATTCCTGCATCAAGAGAACTATCTAATGATCCAATTTCTAATGTTTGGCACAATAGCTCTTGGCTTAAAAATATATTTTCAGGCAAATCAAAATTTTCACATTTTTTACGACCTTGATTGGTAAGCGCGAATGTAGACAAATGCCTACAAACAGTTGGCCATTCAAGTAAATCTAAAGACTCTGATATTATTTGTGTCTTTTTAGAGCTATCATGATTTTTTGTTAATCCCATTCGTCTAACTAAAATCTATTGATTTGTTGGTATTCCTGTTATTGGGTGATAAAGCATTTCCAACCAATTACCTTCTGTATCTTTCAAGTAAAAAGAGGAAGTTCCATCACGATGATCATGCAAAGCTCCAACCTTTATACCTTGATTTTTCAAAGAATCATGAATTCTCTCAATTTCATCCCTTTTAGTAAAATGAAATGCGAAGTGAGGACCTGCAGCTTTATAGCCCGGTCCAAGCAATGCCAAACCATCCTTCGTCTCCCCGGCTTCTAAGTAACACCAATCCACATCATCCCAAACGAGCTCCATTCCTAAACTCATATAAAATTCTTTAGCCCTATCAACATCTTCAACTCTTATGGCTACATGGCCGAGACGATGAACGCTTTTAATATTTAAATCTGATTGTTTTGTTATCATTAGTGTTGATTGAAATTCAAACTTCAATAATTGTATTAATCAACTTTATTAGTCTTTTAACCATGCTGCGGCATCACATGCATGATATGTAAGGATCAAATTTGCACCAGCTCTTTTAAAACTCAATAAAGTTTCCAAAACAATTGCCTTTTCATCTATCCAACCTCTTTGAGCAGCAGCTTTGACCATGGAATACTCCCCACTAACATTATAAGCAGCGATTGGTAATTCTGATTCTTCTCTTAAACGGTAAATAATATCTAAGTAAGCCAAACCTGGTTTAACCATTAAGATGTCCGACCCCTCTTGTTCGTCAAGTTGAGCTTCTGTTATGGCTTCTCTAGCATTCGCTGGATCCATCTGATAAGTATTTTTATTTTTCGGGATAGGCTTATTTAATAATGATCTAGGAGCAGAATCCAAAGCCTCTCTAAAAGGTCCGTAATATGCCGATGAATATTTTGCTGTGTAACTAATTATTCCTACATGTTCAAAACCTTCATCATCTAAGGCTTCTCTTATGGCTCCTACTCTTCCATCCATCATGTCACTAGGACCAATTAAATCTGCTCCAGATTGTGCTTGAACAACTGCTTGTTTACACAAATAATTAACGGTTTCATCATTCAAAATTATTCCTTGATTACTAACTATTCCATCATGACCATCACAAGAATAAGGGTCTAAAGCGACATCAGTCATAACACACATTTCGGGTATCTCGATTTTCAATCTTTCAATAGCCCTTGGTATTAAACCTTTTTCATTAAAACATTCAGCTCCATCTTCTGTTTTTTGCTCTTCGGGAACTTTTGGGAAAAGAACGACACATCTAATACCTAGATTCCAAGCACGCTTAACTTCTTCAACCAATCCATCCATTGACCAGCGAAATGAACCTGGCATCGCGGATATTTCTTGAATATCTGAACCTTCATGAACAAAAAGAGGATAAATAAAGTCAGATGCAGAGACACTATTCTCTCGAACCATATCTCTTAAAGAGTTTGTTCTACGAAGACGACGAGGTCGATAAGTAAGATCCATATTGACCAATAGAGATAACTACATTAGAGATAACTACATTTTACTTCCTTTAAGTCCTAGCCTGATCGAACCAACTTGAACGAGGTTTATAAATTCGAACAGATCTAAGCTTTTCAAGAAGTCTCAACTCCTCATCTGACCAGTTTTCAGGTAACTTTAATTTTAGAGTAAAAAACAAATCTCCTTGAGTATCTAAGTTGTGTAATCCTTGACCTTTTAATCTCAATTTTTGCTCAGGTAAACTTCCAGAAGGTATTGATATATATGTATCTCCTTGAGGAGAGGCAACAAAAATATTTGCTCCCAAAGCTAATTCATCTAAAGAAATAGGTAAATCTGCATATACATCTAAACCTTTTACTTTCCAAATAGGATGAGACTTAATACTGACTTCAATCAATAAATCTCCTCGTTTCCCTTTACTGGCCTGTATATTACCCTTATTTTTAATACGTATTTTTGATCCTGTTTCAATTCCTTTTGGGATTATCACCTCGATGCGTTCATCGTTAACTAAAAGATTCTTTTTTGTTCCATTCAAAGCCTCTAAAAAACTAATCTGCAAATTAAATTCAGCATCAAGATTGAATGATTTAGGATTATTACTTGAAGATATATTTGAGTAAATTTCTTTACCAACCTCACTAAATGTTCCAATTAAATCACTCAAAAAATCGTCAAAGTTTAGATATTCAATAAATCGATGGTCATTATTTCCCCTAAAAAAATCTCTCGCCTTTACATCTCTATTTTTGAACCAATAATTTAGAAATTGTTCATAAGACTCCTTTTTATCCTCATCTGAAAGAATCTCATAAGCTTCATTTATTTCTTTGAATTCCGACTCAGCCCGCTCATCATGAGGATGCAAATCAGGATGAAATTTTCTAGCAAGTTTTCTAAAGGCACTTTTGATTTCTTTATCGGTAGCATTTCTACTAATGCCAAGAATTTTGAAATAATCCTTAAAACCATCTGATGCCATCGAAATCACACTGCCTTCTTAGTAAAAATCAATCTTTTCAATGATTTTTCTTCAATATAAGTACTTAAAAGTAGAGATTGAAGAACTTAATGGAACCTTGAAGAGATAGGCTTATTCAAGTCAAATTAAGTAAGGAGAGTCGATTGGCGTTAATTAATGGCTTTCACCTAAAAAATATTAGAGGTGACGTACTAGGTGGATTAACTGCGGCGGTAGTAGCACTTCCACTTGCTTTAGCGTTTGGTAATGCAGCACTTGGACCTGGAGGCGCCATATACGGTCTTTACGGGGCAGTCGTAGTTGGATTCCTCGCCGCTTTATTTGGAGGAACTCCTGCTCAAGTAAGTGGTCCTACTGGGCCAATGAGCGTAACAGTTGCTGGAGTAGTTGCGAGCTTGGCAGCTGTAGGAGTACCTAGAGATTTATCTGCTGGCGAAATTCTTCCCTTAGTAATGGCTGCGGTGGTCATTGGAGGATTATTTCAAATTTTATTTGGCCTACTTAGGCTTGGTAAATACATAACACTTGTTCCATACTCAGTCGTTTCTGGCTTTATGTCTGGAATTGGAGTAATCATAATTACTCTTCAAATAGGTCCTTTACTTGGCATATCAACTCGAGGAGGAGTAATAGAGTCTCTTTCAACTTTAGTTAACAATTTCGAACCAAATGGGGCTGCAATAGCTGTTGCAGCAATGACACTTGCGATAGTGTTTCTGACCCCCCGTAAAATAAGTCAATGGGTTCCGTCTCCTCTTTTAGCATTATTAATAGTTACTCCTTTATCAATACTTCTTTTTGGTGATAGTTCTATAGACAGAATAGGCGCAATACCAGAAGGTGGACTTTCTCTAAGTCTTCCAGATCCAAGCTTTGACAATTTCTTCCCAATAATTCTTAAAGCTGGACTAGTCCTTGCTGTTCTTGGCGCTATTGACTCCCTTCTTACATCTCTTGTAGCCGATAATATTTCTCAAACCAGGCACAATTCTGATCGAGAATTAATTGGACAAGGTATTGGCAATGCAGTAGCTGGAATTTTTACAGGTTTGCCTGGCGCTGGGGCAACTATGAGAACAGTAATAAATGTTAAATCTGGAGGTTCCACCCCAATCTCAGGGATGGTTCATTCAATTGTATTGCTATTTGTTCTAGTTGGTGCTGGTCCTCTAGCCGCTCAGATCCCTACAGCTCTTCTTGCGGGAATTTTAATAAAAGTAGGCTTAGACATTATCGATTGGGGATTTTTATTAAGAGCTCATAGACTCTCGCTGAAAACCGCAAGTGTGATGTATGGAGTCCTCTTGATGACAGTTTTCTGGGACTTGATATGGGCTGTACTAGTTGGTGTATTCATAGCGAATATGCTCACAATTGATTCCATTACAGAGACGCAATTGGAGGGAATGGATGCTGACAACCCATTTGATTCACAATCAAATAACAATGCAGCTAATTCACAACTCCCCTCAGATGAAAAAGCACTTTTAGATCGTTGTGCAGGAGAAGTAATGCTATTCAGATTAAAAGGGCCACTTAGTTTTGGAGCTGCAAAAGGCATTACTGAAAGAATGATGCTTATAAGAAACTATAAAGTTCTAATTCTTGATATCACTGATGTTCCTAGGCTTGGAGTTACTGCAACTCTCGCAATAGAAGATATGGTTCAGGAAGCAATAAATAACTCAAGGAAAGCATATGTTGCTGGTGCAACAGGAAGAGTAAAAGACAGACTTGCTAAATTTGGAGTTGATGTAATTGGCTCAAGAAAAGAAGCTCTTACAGCTGCAATTGACGCCCTCAATACTTGATTGTCAAAATTTTCATCTAATTGCTTGTCTTAAGAACTAACAAGAAATGGGACAAAACCTTTTTATACAAAATGCTTTAAGTCCGCCAATACTTTTTTTCTTTTTGGGTGCAATTGCATACGCGTTAAAGTCTGATTTTGAGATTCCAGCTCCGTTACCAAAATTATTTTCTTTATATCTTTTACTTGCAATAGGCTTCAGAGGCGGTATTGAGCTTCAAAAAAGTGGCTTTAGTTATCCAGTTCTTCCAACTGTGATTGCAGCAATATTAATGTCACTGTTAATCCCACTTATTTGCTTCTTAGTACTGAGATTTAAATTCGATGTTTTTAATGCAGCAGCGATATCTGCAGCATATGGATCAATAAGTGCGGTGACATTTATAACTGCTGAAAGCTTTCTCGAAAGTCAAAATATACCTTTTGATGGTTTTATGGTGGCAGCTTTAGCTCTAATGGAATCTCCTGCAATCATAATTGGTCTTCTCTTAGTCAAATTTGGAGCGTCCAAAGATAGGCCCATCAAAAGGAAAATGAAATGGGGATCAATTCTTCATGAGTCGATGTTAAATGGTTCTGTTTATTTGTTACTCGGAAGTCTTCTAATAGGTTTTTTAACATCAGCGATTGATCCGTCTGACATAAAAAAAATGGAACCATTCACAGCTGAATTGTTCTATGGAGCAGAATGTTTTTTTCTTCTTGATATGGGGATTGTGGCTGCTCAACGCCTCGGTCGTCTAAATAAGACTGGTGGCTTTCTGATTTTGTTTTCAATATTTATGCCAATAGTGAATGCAATACTAGGATCAGTAGTAGCTAGATTTCTAAATCTAGATCCAGGGAATGCCCTTTTATTTGTAGTTTTATGCGCTAGTGCTTCATACTTAGCTGTACCAACAGCAATGAGAATGACTGTTCCCGAAGCAAGACCTAGTTATTACATTTCGACCACTCTTGGATTAACTTTTCCTTTTAATATAATTATAGGAATACCGGTATATATGGGCTTAGTAAATACATTAATCCCATCAGTTGGATAACTCAATTTCATGAAAAGACTAGACTTAATTTTTAGTGAAAGAGAACTAAACGATGTTCTCTCAGCATTAGAAAAAGCTGAAGTTCCTGGCTATACGGTTATGAAACATGCCACGGGAAGAGGTCCAGAAAGAATTGTCACAGAAGACATGGAATTCACTGGATTCGGATCAAATGCACACGTAATTATTTTTTGTGAGCAAGAGATAATCGACAAGATAAGTGAACATATAAAAACTGTTCTTAGTTACTACGGTGGAGTGGCATATGTTTCTGAAGCAACTCCTCTTTAAGAAAACTTACCAATTGAGCGAATTAAGCATGAACCCAATCGACACGAATTGATTTCCGACTATTTAAATATCTATCTATTGCCATAGCAGCTATGCATCCATCCGAGGCTGCAACAACAGCTTGTTTAAATGGTGTATTTCTGATGTCGCCAATCGCCCAAACCCCTTCGACTGTTGTCGACATAAAGTCATCCACCAAAACTCCACCATCCTCCTTAAAAGCAACCTGTTCTCCAAGGAAGTCGGTAATAGGCTTAGAACCACTCATGTAAACAAAAACCCCTTCAAGAGCTATATCTTGATGCGTATCAATTGAACGATTCTTAACCTTAATTCCTGTCACCCCAGAATCATTACCTTCAATCTGCATTAACCTCGTTTTACTCAAATGGTTCACATTTGGTTTAGATAAAAGATCTTGCGCATGATGATCATCTGATTTTGGATCATTGGATGTTATCCAATGAACTTTGGAAGCAAATTTTGTAAGAACATTTGCTTCTTCAATTGCCTCTTTATTAATACCAACAACGGCTACTTCACGATCTCTATAAAAAGCTCCATCACAAGTCGCGCAATAACTTACTCCTCTTCCCAGAAATTCAGCCTCACCTTTAAATGATGCTGGTCTACCCATTGCGCCACTAGCGACGACAAGTGCCTTTGCTTTAAAAGTCCCCTCAGGGGTGTAAATAGTTTTCCAGTCACCACTAGCATCAATTCCAAAAACCTGGGCCCTACGATAATCAGCTCCATACTGAGTAGCTTGATCTCTCATCAATTTCAACAAAGCCTCTCCACTCATTTCACTAGAAACTCCTGGATAATTTGCAATTTGATGTGTTATTGCTAGCGCACCTACATCAGGATTCTTATCGAGAATTACTGTTTTCAAGTCTGCTCGAGAAGTGTAGAGCGCACAACTGCAACCAGCAGGCCCACCACCAACTATGACAACATCAGTTTCAATGGTTTCCAATGGAAAATCTCTTAGTTAGGTTTTGCTCTCTTTCAAGAAGAGAAAAAGATGTTTTGAAATCACTTGGGTTAATAGATGAGACTTTTACCCCAAATCAAATCAAATGTTTGTATTCTTCAACTCTAATGAAAATATTATAGGTTGAGCAATAACAAACAATCTTCTAAATAGATTTAATTGATTAAGAGCAAATCTGCATATATCCAGTTTCAATCTGAAGACACAAAAAACCCTAGATCTTCTAAAGTGAAAGCTGATTAATTAGATCATTGAGCGACTCAGAAATACTGCTTAAAGCAGCTATGAACCGAATAGCAGCAAGGATAACTGAGAAAGTTATCAATTCCGCCCAAGAATTTACTGAAATTGCTGAAGAATTACCTCAAAAGCTCCAAAATGAATGGTCTAGCTTTAAAGATGAGGTCATTGAAGAATCTGAACGTCTGAAAAAGACACCTAATGCATCAAAAGAAAAAAGTTCCAAAGAAAAATTAAGTAAAGAAGATTTAATTCAAATTCAAATCGATAATCTCAGATCAAAGGTTATCGATATTAATAAAGATATTGAGGGGAAAAATTGATACTTCTAGCTAGTCAAATGAAAAGATTTGTTAGAGCCCTTAAAATTTGGATGGTTTTATTAGGTTTACTTTTATATTTATGGCTCGACTCTAAAAAATGGACTTATTTAAAAGGGTACACCGCTAAAAGAAGAGAAAAAAGAAATACTTTAAGAGCAAAATGGCTTACCAAAGAATTAGTTAATCTAGGATCAGCATTTATAAAATTAGGTCAACTTTTATCTGCCAGAGCTGATGTAATTCCATCTGCATGGGTAAATGAGCTAGCTTCTCTACAAGATCGAGTTCCGCCTTTTGCCTTCGAGAAAGTTAAAGCAATATTAATAACTCAACTTGGAAACTCATATAAAAAAATTATAAGTATTGATGAAATTCCAATTGGTTCAGCATCGCTTGCTCAAGTTCATAGAGCTAGATTAAGAAATGAAAAAAATGTTATTTTCAAAGTCCAAAGGCCAGATATAGAAAAGTTTTTCAGGCTTGACTTAGATGTAATGAATCAAGTTGCAAAAGTAGTACAAAGAATAAAGTCTCTAAGCCGGGGAAATGACTGGATAGGTATTGCAAAGGAGTCTAAGAGAGTATTACTTAGAGAATTAGATTTTCAAATTGAAGCTCAATATGCTGCAAGATTCAAGCAACAATTTATAGATGACTCAGATATTCTAATTCCAAGTGTATTTTGGGATTTAAGCACTAGTAAAGTTTTATGTTTGGAGTATTTACCAGGAATCAAGATAAATGATATTAAATCTCTTAAAAGTAATGATATTAATACTTCTTTAATCGCAAAGATTGGAGCTACAAGTTATTTAAAGCAATTAGTTAATTACGGTTTTTTTCATGCTGATCCTCATCCCGGAAATCTAGCTGTTTCGAAGGGTGGTTCTCTAATTTACTATGATTTTGGGATGATGGGTTTTGTCTCTGAGCGTATAAGAGGCAGGCTGAATTCAATGATCAAAGCCGCAGCCCTGAGAGATGTTAGTGGACTAGTCAAAGAACTTCAAATCGCTGGGTTAATAGAAAAAGATGTCGAAATTGGTCCAGTTAGAAGATTAATAAGAATAATGTTAAATGAAGCTCTCACGCCTCCATTTGATTCTCAAATTATAGAAAAGCTTTCTGGAGATATATCTGAACTGGCTTATGGAAAACCCTTTAGAATACCGATTGAGTTGATTTTTGTTTTTAGAGCATTATCAACTTTTGAAGGAGTTGGAAGATATTTAGACCCAGAATTCAACTTAATAGCAATAGCAAAACCTTTCCTTCTCCCTCTAATGACCTCAAAAAATCCAGACTCGAATGACTTATTTAATGAATTAGGAAGACAAGTAACTGAAATAGGTAGTAAAGCAGTTGGGTTGCCGAAACGCTTGGACGAAAATCTAGAGAGACTGGAACAAGGAGACTTGCAACTTCAAGTGAGGATGGGTGAATCAGACAGACAGCTCAGAAGAATGATTAATGCTCAACAATCATTAGGTAATTCTGTTCTTCTAGGCTCACTTGCAATATCCTCAGCTTTATTAGCTTCAACTAATAGACCTTTTTTATTTCTTATACCAGCAACTATTGGAATCCCAATAGCTCTCAGCTGGATTAAATTAAAATTTAAGATGAGAAGCGAAAGTCGTTTAGATAATTTTCAAGGAAGTAAAAGGCCTTTAAATAGTAATAATCAACTCTGAGAACTTCCTCTTGGTCCCAATCCTATAAGGCCGGCATATGTCGCTTGACTACCTAATTCATCTTCAATACGAAGTAATTGATTATATTTAGCGACTCTTTCACTCCGACTCAATGAACCTGTTTTAATTTGACCAGATTTAGTTGCTACAGATAAGTCAGCAATAGTTGTATCTTCAGTTTCTCCACTTCTATGACTTATTACAGTTGTATAACTTGATCTTGAGGCAAGCTCTATAGCTTCAAGTGTTTCAGTAAGAGAACCTATTTGATTAACCTTAATTAATATTGAATTTGCAATATTCTCATCAATACCTCTTTGTAAACGAAGTGTGTTTGTGACAAATAAATCATCTCCAACCAATTGGACATTTTTGCCAAGCTTTTTGGTAAGCAAGCTCCAACCATCCCAATCATCTTCAGCTAATCCATCTTCAATAGATATGATTGGAAATGAACTAACTAACCCAGCCAGTTCATCAACCATTTGCTCGCTGGAATAGGAATTCCCACCATAAAAATATTGCCCCTCCTTATAAAACTCTGTGCTTGCAACATCCAAAGCCAAAGAGATTTGCTCCCCTGGTCTATATCCAGCCTGTTCAATTGCTTGCATTAAAAGGTCACCTGCTGCTTTATTACTTTCAAGATTTGGAGCGAATCCTCCTTCGTCACCAACAGCTGTTGATAAACCTTTATGACTCAATAAATCTTTAAGCGTATGAAAAACTTCAGCTCCCATTCTCAATGCTTCTCTGAAGCTTTCAGCTCCATGCGGAACCAACATAAACTCCTGAAAATCTAAATTATTTGCAGCATGTTCTCCTCCATTAATGACGTTCATCAATGGCACTGGCAATAGAGATGACATTGGTCCACCTAAATACCTGTACAAAGGCAAACCCAATCCATTAGCCGCTGCTCTTGCTGTAGCCATACTGACAGCAAGAATAGAATTTGCACCAAGATTTGATTTGTTTTCCGTGTCATCGAGCTGTTTCATTACCGAATCAACTGTGGCTTGATCTAAAGCAGAAAGGCCACAAAGAGCTGGAGCAATAGTTTCTTCTATATGACCAACAGCCTTGATAACTCCTTTACCCAGATAACGTTTTCCACCATCTCTTAATTCATGAGCTTCATGGGCCCCAGTGCTTGCTCCACTTGGAACAATCGAACGTCCAATAGATCCACCTTCTAAAAGCACTTCAGCCTCTACAGTTGGATTCCCACGAGAATCCAACACTTCTCGGGCCATAATGGTATCGATTACTAGTTCTAGAGAGTCAGACACGAATTTAAGATGATTATTAGATCTTATGAACTACATTATTCCCATATGTTCCTGAATTGCTAATCTAGCTTGCTTTCCAAGACCTAATCAATCAAATTTGTCTTAGCAAGAAATACACGTATCGATAAAAGGGTCTCAATCAAAATTCACAAGGCAGATGACCACCTTGAATCAAAATTGATCGAAAATGAATGGAAGCCTAACTACAGAACCAGATTCTTTTAGCAATGAAGCTTGGAGTCTTCTACTAATAGCTGAACAATCAGCAAGAAGGTGGCGACATCAGAATTTAGATGTTGAACATCTTATTCAAGTTCTTTTTAGGAATAAAAAATTTCAGAAATATACGTATTCCCTACCTGTAAACCATGAAGAAATAAATGAAATTTTAGAAAACTTTATCGCTGAACTTCCAATAAATAACCAATCAGACTTATTTATCGGAGAGGATTTAGAAATTCTTCTTGAAACTGCTGATGATTTTCGCGGTCGATGGGGATCAAACCAAATAGAGATATCTCACATTCTTATCGCAATAGGTAGAGACAATCGCATAGGAGAAGATCTTTTTTATCAAGCAGGTCTCCCCAGTGAAATTCTTGAAGCGGAATTGAGACGATTACCAGCACCTAAATCATTTAAACAATCAAAAAAAACCACCCCTCAACAAAAAGAGGATAGGCCACAAAAAAATTCAAGGCCTCCTAGCTCTACCAAAAATACTTCAAAAAATTCTGCCTCTGAGCCACTTACTCCTCTCACGAAGGAAGAGATCACATCAACACAAGAACCTTTAAAACTTAATGAAACGCCTAGTGCCTTGGACTTATACTGCAAAGACCTTACAGCTGAAGCTGAAAATGGAAAATTAGACCCTGTGATCGGGAGAGAGTCGGAAATCAAAGCAATTACAAAAGTTTTATCTCGAAGAGGCAAAAACAATCCAGTACTAATTGGTGCTCCAGGTGTTGGGAAAACAGCAGTGGCAGAATTATTAGCTCAAAAAATAATAGCTAACGAACTTCCTGATTCTCTTCATGGTTCAAGGCTGATTTCACTTGATATCGGTGCATTAATAGCTGGAGCCAAATTCCGAGGGCAATTTGAAGAACGATTTAGATCATTGCTAAGTGAAATCAGCAATAGCGAAAAAGGAATAATTCTATTTATAGATGAAATACACTCAATCGTAAGTAAAGACAGATCCAATACTGATGCTGGTAGTCTTTTAAAACCATTATTAGCCAGTGGAGACTTACGTTGTATTGGCGCAACGACTCCTGACAATTACAGACGTACGATCGAAAAAGATCTAGCACTTGATAGACGATTTCAGCAAGTATTAATCAAAGAGCCCAACTTAGATTTAAGCCTGGAAATCCTAAAAGGGCTCAGAGAAAATTATGAGTTTCATCACGGTGTTACTATCACTGACGAAGCACTAATTACAGCAAATCGTTTATCTCATAGATATATAAGTGATAGATGTCTACCGGATAAAGCTATTGACTTAATTGACGAGGCATCAGCCCAAGTAAAAATCGAATCTTCATCAAAACCAAAAATCATCGAGGAGAAAGAAGCACAGGTTAATCATTTAGAAACTTTAATCCAAAATACAAACGAAGACACAACATTAGAGAATATAAATAATCTTGAAGAACAAAAAGAATTGCTAATCTATGAGCTTGATCAGATCAAACAAAAATGGCAAAGTCAGCTTAAGAAATCAGCTGTATTAAGAGAACTAAACATAAGAGCTGAAGAAGTAAAAAATTTAATAAAAGAATCTGAAATTTCTGGAAATTTTGAAGAATTAGAAAGACTTAAATATGAAAAACTTTATCAAATTAAAGAAAGAATAAAAGAGATAGAAGTTTCTATTCAAGAAGATAATGAATATGGAAATTCCCTACTAAAAGACCAAGTTAAGCCAGAAGATATAGCTGATGTTGTTTCAAGATGGACAGGAATTCCGGTCAGGAAAGTTTTATCAGGTGAAAGACAAAAACTTTTAAATTTAGAGCAAGACTTAGAAAAAAAAGTTATTGGTCAATTAGATGCTGTTCAAGCAGTTTCAGCAGCAATTCGTCGAGCAAGAGCTGGGATGCAGGACATAAGAAGGCCTATTGGATCCTTTCTTTTCCTTGGCCCTACAGGTGTTGGTAAAACTGAACTTGCTAGATCTCTAGCAAGTTCTTTATTTGATGAAGAGGACGCTTTATTAAGACTTGACATGAGCGAATATATGGAGAGAAATGCTGTTTCAAGACTCTTAGGTGCTCCTCCTGGATACGTAGGTTACGAAGAAGGTGGACAGTTAACTGAGGCAATTAGAAAAAGACCTTATGCGGTTTTACTCCTTGATGAGATTGAAAAAGCTCACCCAGAAGTTTTCAATATCCTTTTACAGGTATTAGATGATGGAAGGCTAACTGATTCTCAAGGGCGGACAGTGGATTTTAGAAATACAGTTATTGTTATGACAAGCAATCTTGCTAGCAAAGCGATCTTAAACAATGCACTTCAAGTTAAAAACGAAAATTCAAATAAAAATATTCTTGCACAAGAATTAGATCAACAAATCAACGAAGCTTTAACAAAGTATTTTCGACCAGAGTTTATGAACCGCATTGATGAAGTAATCAGATTTAGTCCACTAAAACCTGAAAGTTTAGAACAAATAGTCCGACTTCAACTTAATGAATTAACGAAGCTTCTCAAGCAGCAAGGTTTAACTCTTTATGTTGACGAAAACACCATCAAAATCCTTGCTGATGAAGGCTATGAACCTGAATACGGGGCCAGACCGCTTAGAAGAGTGATTCGACGAAGATTAGAAAACCCTCTGGCCACACAAATTTTAGAAGAGGCTTTTGAAGATGCAAAATCAATTAGGGTTTCTACTAAAGATGATGAGTCTAAAAAACTTCTTTTTTCAACAGATAACTAATCCTTCAAACATAAGTTAGTGTAGGTTTGTAGCCATTCTTCAAAAGTACCTTCCTTTTAATCTTCCCAAAGTGACAAGTCCAACCTCTCAAGAGGATCAAGAAAAGGTAATTCCTACAAAAAAGGAAAAGTCTGCCTTAAAAAAAAGTTTTTTATCCTCTACAATTGATGAAATGAAGCTTGTTGTATGGCCCTCACGACAACAGCTTTTCAGCGAATCTGTTGCTGTGATTTTAATGGTCACTTTATCAGCAGTATCAATAGCCGCTGTAAGCCGTTTTTATGGATGGGCTTCAACTCAGATATTCCGCTGAGTTGACTAAGCAAAATTTTTAAACCACTCACAAATTTTTTCCAGTGTCAGATATTGAAATCACTCCTACTAAAGATTCACACATAATTGATAGATCAGAAACAAATGAAGATGATCAATCACATTTTGCTCAGCAAACAGTAAAGACAAATATTGCCCGTTGGTACGCTATCCAAGTTGCCTCAAGTTGTGAAAAGAAAGTAAAAGCGACACTTGAACAAAGGGCTATAACACTTGGTGTTAGTGACCGAATTATAGAGATAGAAATCCCTCAAACACCTGCAGTTAAGCTAAAAAAAGATGGCAGTAGGCAGACCACAGAAGAAAAAGTTTTTCCTGGATATGTGCTAGTTCGTATGGTGCTAGATGAAGACACAATGATGGCTGTTAGAAGTACTCCAAATGTAATCAATTTTGTCGGTGCAGAGGACCGCAGAGCTACTGGTAAAGCACGCGGACACATAAAACCTCGCCCACTTAGCAGGCAAGAGGTTAATAGAATTTTCAAACGAGCAGCTGAAAAGAAAACTGTTGTAAAGCTGGATGTAGAAGAAGGTGATCAGATTGTTGTTACTTCAGGTCCTTTTAAAGATTTCCAAGGAGAAGTAATTGAAGTTTCAGGAGAAAGAAACAAACTTAAGGCGCTTTTATCAATATTTGGTAGAGAAACTCCTGTTGAGCTTGAATTTTCTCAAATAACTAAACAAAATTGATTTTTAATTTCCTTTTGCTGTCTGGTCAGTCTAGGAGTTAAGTTTATTAAATAATTTGTCTGATTAGTTTCAGATTTTCCGCATTAGTTCAATTTTCAGCCGATGGCAAAGAAAGTAGTAGCTCTGATCAAGTTGGCCTTACAGGCTGGCAAAGCTAATCCAGCGCCTCCCGTTGGGCCTGCACTGGGTCAACATGGGGTAAACATAATGGCGTTTTGCAAGGAGTACAATTCGCGCACCCAAGACAAAGCTGGCTTTGTTATACCTGTAGAAATATCTGTTTTCGAAGATAGAAGTTTTACTTTCATCACAAAAACTCCTCCTGCTTCTGTTTTAATAACTAAAGCAGCAGGTATTCCAAAAGGGTCAGGCGAGTCAGCGAAAGGAACTGCTGGCTCGATTAGTAAAAGTCAACTTGAAGAAATTGCTAAAACAAAACTTCCTGATCTCAATTGCAGTAGCATCGAATCAGCGATGAAAGTTATTGAAGGGACAGCCAAAAATATGGGGGTTTCCATAAAGGACTAATTAAATCGTAAAATTATCAAACGTTCTCTTATAGGGGGAGACTAAAAGTCGAATGTACCCCAAATATTATGAAAAATTTTTCTAAAAGAATGACAACGTTACTTTCCAAAGTGGAAGAGCGTACATATTCTCCAATTGAAGCCATAAAGCTAGTAAAGGAGAATGCAAATGCAAAATTTGACGAGACTATTGAAGCTCACATAAGACTAGGCATTGACCCAAAATATACTGATCAGCAACTAAGAACGACAGTTGCCTTACCAAGTGGTACCGGTCAAAAAGTACGAATAGCAGTAGTTACACGCGGCGAAAAAGTTTCTGAAGCGACGAAAGCAGGGGCTGATCTAGCTGGAGAGGAAGATTTAGTTGATTCAATCAACAAAGGCGAAATGAACTTCGATCTCCTAATTTCAACTCCGGATATGATGCCCAAGGTTGCAAAACTTGGAAGAGTACTTGGGCCTAGAGGACTAATGCCTAACCCAAAAGCAGGAACAGTTACAACCGATCTAGCAGGAGCTATTAAAGAATTTAAAGCAGGAAAGCTTGAATTTAGAGCAGACAAAGCAGGAATTGTGCATGTCCGATTTGGTAAAGCAAGTTTCTCGGAAGAGGCTCTCCTTGAAAATTTGAAGACATTGCAAGTAACAATAGAAAAAAATAAACCAAGCGGAGCAAAAGGAAAATTCTGGAGAAGCTTTTTTATTACATCCACAATGGGACCATCAATAGAAGTAGATATCAACGAATTACAAGACTTGCATAAAGAAAAGTGACTCTTATTGTTGTAAAATAGTTGAGTGGTATAACCACAAGGGCATGCGCCCAGCCAAAGACAGCAGGTCTTATTCTATCCAAACTTTCGTTTAATAGAATTTATAATCCCCGCCGAGGTATACGCAGGTTTATCTTTTGGATTGAATCGTTAGCGGCCTCGATTCCTCTAGGGGAATATGGCCGTATGTCCAGTTCTTCCCCCGATTCGATCCAATTATTATGGGCCGCACGCTGGAAAGCAAAAAACAGATCGTCGA
Organism: uncultured Prochlorococcus sp.; assembly: GCA_902634795.1. Taxonomy (GTDB): domain Bacteria; phylum Cyanobacteriota; class Cyanobacteriia; order PCC-6307; family Cyanobiaceae; genus Prochlorococcus_B. The sequence goes on from CACPLK010000012.1 coordinate 20,521, forward strand.
AACGATAGAGGGTCTACTAGATAACTCTGAAATGGCTTTAGTTCTTGATTACAAGGGCTTATCCACGAAAGAGATGTCTGACTTGCGCTCAAGATTGCAAAAAAGCGATGGCATCTGCAAGGTCACTAAAAACACCTTGATGCGTCAAGCCATAAAAGGAAAAGATTCCTGGACTGGTTTGGAGTCATTGCTTACTGGAACTAACGCCTTTGTTTTAATCAAAGGAGATGTTGGGAGTGCTGTTAAAGCTGTACAAGCATTTCAAAAGGAAACTCAAAAGTCTGAGACTAAAGGAGGTCTTTTCGAAGGCAAACTTTTATCTCAAGATGAGATCAAAGCGATTGCAAAACTTCCTAGCAAGGAAGCACTTATGGCACAAATTGCTGGTGCAATGAATTCCATAACAAGCAAAATCGCTGTTGGTATCAACGAGGTTCCATCTGGACTTGCAAGGTCTCTTAAACAACATTCTGAGAGTGGCGAGAGCTGATACTCCTTGTTTAACAATTTGTTTTCTACTTACTTAGTTGCTGATTTAAACCATGTCTGCAAAAACTGATGAAATCTTAGATTCATTAAAAAGCCTCTCTTTGCTTGAAGCTTCAGAGCTTGTTAAGCAAATAGAAGAAACTTTTGGTGTATCTGCCGCCGCATCTGCTGGCGTTGTCATGGCAGCTCCAGGAGCTGCTGCTGGTGGCGATGGTGCTGATGCTGCCGAAGAAAAAACTGAATTTGAGGTAGTTTTAGAAAGCTTTGACGCTGCATCTAAAATCAAAGTCCTTAAAGAAGTTAGAAATGCCACAGGTCTAGGCCTTGGCGAAGCCAAAGCGCTAGTCGAAGCTGCTCCAAAAACAATCAAAGAAGGAGTAACAAAAGAAGATGCTGAAGCTTTAAAGAAAGCAATTGAAGCTGTAGGTGGAAAAGTAACTTTAAAATAAAATCGTTACTGGAAAAACACCTGTTTTCTGCTTATATGAAACCGGTCTATTCAGACCGGTTTTTTTTATGTCTAAAGAAGAAAAATTGGCTATTGCTGCAGCAACTGATGGTGCATGTAGCGGTAATCCTGGTCCAGGTGGCTGGGGAGCATTAATTAGATTCCAGGATGGAAGCGAAGTTGAATTTGGTGGTTTCAGCCCGGAAACAACAAATAATCGCATGGAATTACAAGCTGCATTATTTGTTCTTGAAAAATTTAAAAAAATAAAATTTCACCCTTCATTAACCATCAAAACTGATAGCAAATATTTAATTGATGGAATGGAGAAATGGATGTCGAATTGGAAAAAGAAAGGATGGAAAACTGCATCTGGTAAACAAGTTCTTAATCAAGATTTATGGAAAGCTCTTGACAACCCTGAAATACCAAAAATCAAACTTCAATATGTCAAGGGACATAGCGGAGAAAAAGATAATGATAGAGTTGATGCAATTGCTGTAGCTTTTTCTAAAGGTCGACAAATACAACTAAAAGATTTTGTCAAAGAATAAAAAAAACGACTTCTACAATATTCTGCTTGGTCAGCTTCTATCTCAGGACGAGGGTATTGATGCAGAAATACTTACTAATTCAGCTCTTAATGCCATTAAATACGCGTCATTAAATAGAAATTTTCCAATAATTTCTAACATCCTTTCAACAGCATCTAGTAATTTTCAAAGAAGCAATTCAAGCTTAAATCAAATTATCTTTGGCTTGCACATTAAAAATCCTGTAGGACTTGCTGCTGGATTTGATAAAAATGGTGTAGGAGCTGGTCTTTGGAATTATTTTGGATTTGGTTTCGCCGAATTGGGAACCATTACTTGGCATGCCCAAAAAGGTAATCCAAAACCCAGACTTTTCAGAATTGCGAAAGAAAAAGCTGCACTGAATAGAATGGGATTCAATAATGAAGGCGCAGAAAAATTCTTAAGCACTATAGAAAAACAAAAAATTCCTGCTCCAGGGAATAGGCCCTGTGTCCTGGGAATAAATATAGGAAAGTCAAAAATTACACCTCTAGATGAAGCCTATAAAGACTATTTTTTATCTTTAAAACTATTGGCTCCTTTATCAGACTATGCCGTTATCAATGTTAGTTCGCCAAATACCCCAGGCCTTCGCTCATTACAAGAAACAAAACAAATAAAAAAGTTAATAGACACGCTAAAAGATTTATCCAATTGTCCTCCTTTGCTTGTAAAAATTGCTCCAGATCTGTCAAATGAAGAGATTGATGAAATTGCGAGGGTTGCAATTGAGAATGGTATTGATGGAATAATTGCAATCAATACAAGCTTAAATAGATTTAACCTCAAAAACCTAAAAATCAAAACTGGGAATACATTAGAGCAAGAAAATGGAGGCTTAAGTGGCCTCCCTTTAGAAAAAAGAGGACTGGAAGTTATTAGAAGGCTTAGATATAGCACTAATAATGCTTTACCACTTATTGGTGTTGGTGGAATTAGTTCAGCACAAACAGCGTGGGAAAGGATTGCAGCTGGAGCATCACTGGTTCAAGTGTATACAGGTTGGATATTTGAGGGACCAAATTTAGTTCCAGAAATTTTAGATGGATTAACACTGCAAATGGAAAAGCACGGATTCCGAAGTATTAAAGAAGTAATAGGTTCAGAAGAACCATGGAAATAAAAATACAAATGATTTCTATTAATAATTTTGATTTTGTTTAAACTTATTAAAATATTATCTCAAATACAATGAAAGCAGACTTTGATATTCATGGAGGTAATATTGAAAAAGAAGCAAGAAAGCTAAGACTATCTGCAGATCAAATAATCGATGCAAGTGCATCAATAGTCCCTTTTAAGTTACCTAAAAAGTTAAATAATTATCTCATTAAAAGTATAAGCAATGGATCTATAAAATCTTATCCTGATAGAAGTTATTTTGAAGTAAAAAATTCTATTGCGAAATGGCATAATATTGACCCTTCAATGATTGTTCCTGGTAATGGAGCTTCAGAATTATTTACTTGGGCGGCAAGAGATGCAAGTTTAAATGGCATAAGTTCTTTACCCTCCCCTGGTTTTGGAGACTATCAAAGAGCTTTAAAATGTTGGAATGCTTCTTATATACATAATCCTATTCCTTTATCTTGGACTAATAGCAATCCTCAATCATTTCCCATTAAACCAAAAACCCCTGTCTTATGGATTACGAACCCACACAATCCAACTGGGCAATTATGGAGTCGTTCATCAATAGAAAAATTATTAACTGATTATAAACTCGTAATTTGCGATGAAGCATTTATTTCTCTGACACCCGGGGGTGAAAATCAATCAATTATTGATTTAACTAAAAGCCATCACAACCTAGTAGTGATAAGAAGTTTAACTAAGTTTCTAGGTATTGCTGGATTAAGAATTGGATACGCCGTAACGAACTCAGATAGATTATCAAAATGGAAAGAGATAAGAGATCCATGGCCAGTAAATACACTAGCAATAAATGCAACTAATATGATCATGAAAGATTTTAAAATGCATAAAAAAAGATTAAATAAAATCCATAAATGGGTAGAAAAAGAAGGGAAGTGGTTACATAATAGTTTGTCAGGATTTTCTACTATTAAGCCACTACCCACAACAACGAATTTTCAATTAATTAAAAGTGATAGTTCGATATTAAATCTTATTGAGAATTTAAAAAAAAGAGGAATTTTATTAAGAGACTGTAGATCATTTACAACTCTAGATGAAACTTGGACCAGAATAAGTCTCCAAAAAAGAAAACAAAATATTCAAATAATTAAAACTTTACAAGATTATATTAAATAATAAAATTTATAATCTCAAATATTTTTTTTTCAGAATTGAGGCAATCATAACTATTCATATTTGATTTCATTTCACTGAGAGAATTAGAATCTATCAAATTAGATATAGTATTTTTCAAAATATCTTTTTTTGGATCATGTTGATTAACTATTACAGCTCCTCCATATCTAGCCATATAAGCAGCATTTAGTTCTTGATGTTGGTCGGCAGAAGCTGGAAAAGGTATTAAAATTGAGGGGGTCTTGGTTACCATTAATTCACAAATTGCACCAGATCCTGCTCTACTTATTGCAAGGTCAGCATTTCTTAGCAAGGCCGATATTTCATTACTGAATTGCCTTACAACCAAATTATCGTGAGTACAAGCTTTATCTAGTTTTTTATAGAAACAATCGTTTTTACCGGTCAGATGAATAACTCTACAACCCTTATCAAGTAACCAAGGTAAGATATTCCTTACCATCTCATTCATTTTTATTGCTCCTTGACTACCTCCCATAACTACAATCAAAAAACCCTCCCCAATCGGTGCCCAAGCAGGAAGAGACTGATCTAAAAAAAATTCTGACCTTACAGGTGTTCCAGTAAAACTTGTTCTACACCCTTGCAAATACTCAGATGCTGATGGGATTCCTAACGCAACATGATCACAGAATCTACCCAATAACCTAGTTACTTTTCCTGGAATAGCATTGGATTCATGCAAAAGAATAGGGATGCCAGTCAGTTTTGCACCGAGAATACAAGGAGCAGATATATATCCACCAGTAGTAAAAACAACGTTAATTTTTTTTTGACGTAATAGAATAGAGACCTGAATAGAAGCAAAGAGTAATTTACATAAATCAAACATTTTTCTAAAAATATTTCCTTGTAATCCTCCAACTTTTAGCTTTATTAAATTGTATTTTTTAGGAACCAGTTCAATCTCTAGCCTATTTGGAACACCTAACCACTCAATTTCCCAAGAATTTGAAAGTGAATCAGCAAAAGACAATGCAGGATAAATATGACCACCCGTTCCGCTTGCAGCAATTAAAAGGCGAGGCATAAATTCAATAACCTTACCCTTTGAGGCTAAGTTATATTGAGTAAAAAAGGTAGGCGTGCGAAATTCACTGATAACGAAATCAATATTTTTTTTATTGCTATATCCCTTAATGATCAATTCTGCATTAAGTAAAAATATAGATAATCAGTTGTTAATTAATCAACTGGAAGGATTCCTCAACCAGAGAAAGGATAATTTACTGAAAGAGCTATTTCTACAAAAATCATTCAATCAATTTAACAAAGAGTATTTAACCTTTCGAAAAAAATATAGAGATGCAAAATGGTCAATTCAATCAGTAAAAAATGATCAAAATAAATCATGGCTAGATATAAAAATCATATCTACAAGAGAAATTAATGATCAAATTTATAATCTAAAAACCAAACAGACTGTTAAGATAGAGACTTACAAAAGTAAAATCAAAGGATATGAAGTTATTGATGAAGAATCAATTCTGAATAGCCAAAATTCGCCTCTTATTATAAAAATTGTATCTCCAAGAAAAGTTCTTACTGGTGAAAAATATGAAATGAATTTAATCATTGAAAACCCATTAGACAATTCTTTAACTGCTAGTGGAATGATCGTACTTAAAAACGAAGATAATAAGCAAATATCAAATGATATCTTTGGGATTAAGCCCAATCAATCAGGTGGTTTATTTAAATATATTCAAGCCCCACTAGAACCAGGTTATCAAAATATTTCAGCAATCATTGCTCATCCTAAAGGGATTTATTTGATTACAAAAAAAATAAAAGTAGGTTTATAAAAACCTACTTTTATTAAAAATTAGATTGAAAATATTAAGCATCATCTAGAGCAGAAACTCCAGGAAGAACTTTTCCTTCCAAAAGTTCAAGGCTAGCACCACCACCAGTCGAAATATGAGACATGTTTTTCGCTAAACCTGCTTTCTCAACTGCTGCCACTGAATCTCCACCTCCAATAATTGTGCAGCATCCTTGAGCACTTAATTCAGCCAAAGTATTTGCTATTGCATTTGTTCCATTTGCAA
>CACPLK010000013.1 GCA_902634795.1 uncultured Prochlorococcus sp.
GAGATTTAGCTTCTAACGAATTAAATATAAGAACTGCAAAATTTAGTTATGCGATGAATCAATCAGAGCTTGATTTGCATGCAGAGGAGATTGGTTATCCTTTATTAATTAAGCCAGTTATGAGTTCTTCAGGTAAAGGACAAAGCTTAGTTAATAATAAAAATGATTTGTCCCAAGCCTGGAATTTGGCTATTGAAAAATCAAGAGGTAAATCAAATAAAATTATATTAGAGGAATTTATTGATTTTGATTTAGAAATTACTTTGTTAACTATTAGACAATTTAATGGCAAAACATTATTTTGTGCTCCTATAGGACATGAGCAAAAGAATGGAGATTATCAATGTAGCTGGCAACCAGCTGAATTGACTGAAACTGTCTTAGATAAGGCTAAACAGATTGCCAAATGTGTCACTGATAATCTTGGTGGCGTGGGTTTGTTTGGAGTTGAATTTTTTATTAAGGGTGAGGAGGTTATTTTTTCAGAGTTATCACCAAGACCTCATGACACAGGCCTAGTAACTTTGATTAGCCAAAATTTCAATGAGTTTGAATTACACCTTAGAGCTGTTTTAGGTATTCCAATCCCAGAAATAATTTGTCATGAAGCTTCTGCTAGCCGTGTAATTTTGGCTTCCCATAAAACTTCAAACATAAGTTATTCAGGACTTGAAGATGCATTAAGCCAATCGAATACAAGTGTATTTATATTTGGTAAGCCTAGTTCAACTAAGGGTCGTCGAATGGGAGTAGCTGTAGCAATGGCTGCAACCCTCGATGAGGCAAAAAACAAAGCTGATAAGGCAGCTCAATCAGTTCAATTTAATAATGAATAGTCTTAAATCAGAGTGTTTATCTGATTTCATTAAGTGCAAGTCGATTTGGTTTCTATTTTTGACTGAGTTGAATTGGAATCCAAACGCAATTAACCCTCTTGAGTTGCTCCCAGAATTTCTTTGGCCTGAAGTTACGGACCTCTTAATTGAAGCTAGATATATCGGTCAAAGCAGGAATTATTATCTTAGAGAGTCTGATAAATATATGGATTATTTAAGTAAAGGTGGTAGGCCTTTTAAAGCGGATTGAAAATTATACTTAAGACTGAAGACTTCATGCAAATTCTCTTAACTTCTAACCAACATCCTATAGCTGAACAATTGTTAACATCATTGTAATTGGTTTTGTCTGACAAAAACTAAATCACAATAGATTCATGAGGATACAGGATCCAAAACTTCGCTTGTGCATACTTCTTTTGATCAATTTAATAGTGATAGTAGTTTTTAGAAACTGGGTATTAAATAACGAGGCTTTTGTGTGGTTACTAAATGGATTACCTTCTTGAAGTGTTATGGAGCATTTGATTAGATTTTTTTTTAATAATGCTTTATCTGGGGTTAAGTCGTTTTTTACTTTGACAATTTTTATCCATTTTAGGACCCTTTTTTTTGTGCCATAACAACTTTTTCAATAATTGGATCAAGGAAGAAGGTCGGTTTGGTTTGAAAAAAGAAAAAGAAGAGGATTAATAATTAACTATCTTCCTGATTTATGAGTGATTTTTCGTAAGAAATGCAACTATTTCGGTTAACACTACAAAATTCACCTTTTTATGTATCAGTAAGAACATCGTTTAAAGATAATTTCTGTTATTTTCGATACACGTTCAGCTAAATTACAAGCTGCAGTAAGACTTAAGACATGGAACGGGGTCTTGAGCACTACTAGGAAGAGCAATGACTGTTCTTACTTACAGAGGCAAAGAGTACCTTCAACATAAAGAAGCTACTCCAAAAAAAGTTGTAGAGCTTAGTTACAGAAGTAACGTCTACACATCTAGGCAAGCAGAAGCTAAAAAGCAGTTGCAAGCATCCTTAACTTACAGAGGTAATACATACCAAAAGTAATTAAAGGAAATCTAAAAGGGGTGAATAACTTTCCCCCCTTTTTTTATGCTTATTTTCATCAAAATTATCTAGTTGAATAATAGTTTTCTTCTATGTATTTCTGCCTGAGTTCTATTACTCTGGTTTTATGGGTGGTATCCGATGTAGAAATAGTAATGCCTCCGAATTAATCACAATGATTACTCAACGGTCATGGCCTAGTTGCAAGCTTCCTAAAACTCAAAAGGCACTTGAAGTTATTTATTCAATGCTATGGAAAAGACCAAAGGTTTTTAGATGGTATTACAGGTCAAACTAATAGCATTTATTCAAGGGAAACCGAACACGCAGCTCACTTAAGAATTGTTGAAAATAATAGCTGAACCTCATAAATAAATGCAAAGACTTTTTAGGCCTAACAGTACTTTGTTGGCTTTGTTCATGTTTTTACCTATTACTCCAAGTATTGCTGCTATTACTGTTTTTACTCAGTCAGTATTAAATGACAGAAGTAATGAGGTAACTTCTATTTCTCATCATGCAAAGCGAGTGATTGATGCAACCAGAAAATAGTGACTATTTTTCGTTTTGAACTGGCAGCAAAACTCATTTACATGAATTTTTTCTTTTCTCATTAATATTTCATTTTAAAAGTCTTATTAACTTTTTGCCGATCTTGGTTTAAATACTCTTTACCTCATGAGATTAGTAGGTTACAAGTCATACGTAGCAGCTTTATCAAAGTATGGTTTTAACGAACAAGTTTAAGGCCTTTGATGACTCAATCTTAGATCTGCATCCTGATTTAAAAGATGTGCTGAAACCTAATGATCACTATCCAGAGCTAGATCATATTCTAAAAAATAGATCTGCAAATTTACCTGCTGGGTCCTTGAATACGAAAGTAATTATCAATGATGGAGAAATTGTCGAACGCGTGTTCAAGAAACCCAATGGTCAAGTCATCTCGTTATTCTCAAAACCATCAAATGTAATTCTTGATCAAGTTGCTTGATAATTGGTTTCTACTAACAATGGTTTTTTTAGATGTAGGATTCTATTAAATGAATATTTAAAAGTCTTTTATTTATTCAATTCACTAAATACCTTTCTATAAAATTTTCCTATGACAAACATTGTAGTTAAAAACTTCAATAAATAATCATGGAAATAGATGAAGCAATTAAAAAACGAAGGACACTTCATATCTTTTCTAAAAAAAGAGTTCCTAGCGAAGTAATTGAAAAATCAATATTTGCAGCTAATCAGGCACCTTGCCATAAAAGGACTTTCCCATGGCGTTTTACCAGTATTGGGATAAAAAAAAGGGAACTTCTATATCAACTACAGCTGAGTCTGAAGTTTGGTGATAAGCCAATAGATGAATCTAGTTTAAAAAAGATAAGGGAAAAAATGCTAAACCCTTCCCATTTGCTTATTGCTACTCAAGTATGTAGTGATAATCAAGTTCAAAAACTTGAAGATTATGCTGCGTGTGCTTGTGCGATTCAAAACCTTTCGCTTTCACTTGTTGCTGATGATGTTGGTTGCAAGTGGTCAACAGGAACAATCACTAAAGATCTAAATACCTATCAAATAGCAGAAATAAATTCAAGTGAGGAGGAAATTATTGGTTTTATATGGATTGGATATGGAACTGAGCCACCTTTAATCAAAAGACCTTTGATTAGCACTATTTATAGAGAGAGGGATTAACTCATAGAAGAGAGATAATGAAACTGATAAGGAAGTGTTGAAGCCACACTGAAAACAATAAGCATCATACCTGTTTTATCTAATCTTTTCATCTTAAAGGGAGTGTATCACTACAAACTTAATCGATGAATCTTTTTTCCATGTGCATTTTAGGTAGGGAGAACTAGACATCACTGAGTAATAATTTTATAAAAAACATAACCACGGGGGGGATAAAATTTTTGTCATGATCAATATATGAACTCATCAAAAATATGCCAGAGTCGAAATCAAGTCTTAGTCCTTGTTTAAATCCACTAAATTGCGTTTTCTTTCAAAAGGAATTTGATGATGTTGATAAGACCTTTGATCAACTTGTCACGATTGCACAGAAAATTCCTAGAACCAAAGTTTTAGAGAGTAATCAAAATTATTGGAAAGGGGTTTGTCGTAGTTTGATTTTCAGATTTCCAGATGACTTGGAGATTTTAAAAATCGATAAGAAGATTCAAATCAAATCGGCATCAAGATATGGTGGTGGCGATCTTGGCGTTAATGGAACTAGAGTGGGAAGATTATTAACTGCTTTAGAAAAATTAAATAGTTAGCTACCAAAACATTCCTAAAACAATCAATTTGTTGTCGTAGGGAAACATCCTCGTTATTTTTAAATAGCTGTATTATTAAGATGAACAGAGCACAAAAATATTTTTTACATCTTCCACAGGGGACTCATTTCGAAAAAATCATCGATACAGAATATGGGAAAGAGAATATATATGTAAGCCCAGACGGCAAAAAACATTCAATACCTATGATTCCAGATACGATTTCTTGAGGAACTTTAATACGTGAAAATTAGCAGTTAGAACAATTGTTTACCCATCTTGTGATTTTTGTTTCTTCATAAATATGACCAGAGGCTTCAACAATAGGCTTTGTTTCAGTACTAGTGAAAATGTTATATAAAACATTCTCTGGTCCTTCAAACATAACAGTTGCTCTTTTAGAGTCTCCTATACATTCGCCGATATAAAAGATTTTAACGCCCATCTCTTTAAACATTGCTTGCTGCTCTGGTGCATTCATATGAGTGCAATACTCTGAAAAAGTATTTCTAAGATTGAAGTCTAAAACAGTGATTTCAGTTGCCATAGAAAGAATAGGTGAATATTAGATGATATATATGTCTATCATTTTACTTGTCTTCCTAAAAAACTTTGTTCTTTCGGTTCCATCGTCTGGAGGATGTTAGTTAGTTTTTTTATTTATGCCGTTAGCATCTTCGATGTCCTGTAAAAGCCCTTTAGTGGCTTGGTGAAAACCATTTTTCATTAAAAACATTTGAGCTTCATCAAATTTTTGTTGTATTTTTCTAATGTACGGAGTCATCTCATTTGGTGATAAAGTCATTCTTTTTTTATATAACTCATTTAATATTGTTCTTTATGTAAATTGATATGAAGTGGCAACTAATACAAAAAAATATTATTAGTAATAACTACTCATTCAATTAATAGAGAAGCCTGGTAGTTTTGCGTATTGCATCAACAGCTTCAAACGATATAACTAAATCAAGTTGCATTCTGACATTGTTTATCTTTAAGCGATTAAGCAACAGGTTCTCATTGAAAAAGATCGACAACAGCAAATGTTATTCAAGGTGCGAAATGGTACCTTTACCTAATGAGATTTATCAAGACATTGTCGATTTTCAATCCGACGTGAATAGACCTATAGATATTTCCATTTATAGGGAATTCAAAAAGGAAGCTGCATGAGCTCTTAATTTAATTTTCTTAGTTCTTATTTTTTTTCACTTATATATTGTTAGGTATCAGATTTTACAGCTTTGAAATTTTGTTGAACAAGTCATTTTAATTTTTTCCTTGAGTTATTGAATGACTGTAAAGTAGAAAGAAAGAAGTATTTAAATTTATTTATGGATCGATTGAAAGCAAAATCTTTGGCTAATGAATTAAATGAATTAGCATGTAAAGGATGCACTGAGGGATGGCTAGAGAAATACGATGGACTATCAGATCCAATTCAAGACATTAATGAGTGTGCATCTCTTGGATTTATTACGCCTGAACGACAAGAGCGATTAGTTAATGAAGTAAAAGAGATTAATGCTGGAAATTAAATAATATGGATAAAAAAAAAGGAAATAGTCCGAGTAAGTTTTCAGTTCCTCCTTTCTCTTCAGATAATGAGATATGGATTAAAATTCTTGAAGTTTTGACACCATCTGAACAGTTAGAGGCTAGCCGTTCAAAATCAGAGTTCAATGATTCGTATATGGGTGGTAAAGAGATTATTGTTAAACGCTCTGATCGGTCCGATATAGCTGTTGCTTTACTGTCTGAAGTCACGGCTGATGGAGATGAATGGGCAATCTATAGAGAACTTTAAAATGGATACTTATTCATTAATCGCATTGGGGACCCTTGTACTATCACTTTTGATTTTGGTTTACCTTTCCCAATTATTTAGAAATTTAATTAGAAAGCAAATTGATGATCAAATGAAAGAAATGATTCCGATAAAAGCTATTAGAGAAAGAATAGGAATCAGAATAAAATTGAGCAAGTAGCATAAAAACTATTTTAATTTTGATTGAATTGCAGCATGACGTTTCCTAACTTAAAGCGATTTTTTTTATAACTATTATTTTGAGCTATTAAACAAAGATTTATCCCTATTCCGCTATTGCTTTTCTATTGACATTTGATTCATACATCAGTATTTCTTATGCCTATAAGTTAGTAAGTAATACCGATAGAAAAAAATAAAAAGAAAGGATAAATTAACCGTAATGACTGGCTAGTTTTATGAATACGATTGATGCTAAAAAAATGTCTCAAAGACAAGTGGATCCAATTGAGGATTATCTTGAGTGTGTCACATATTGTTCAATATCTAGCAGTGCAGAAGAGAACGATTGCCAAACTATATGCATGGAAAGGCATTTGAAAAGCTCATATTTTTAGACTTTCTTTATTAAAAAAATAAAATTAGAGGAAATTACAGCTCTTTCAATGATTCAATAAAATTTTGGATTTCAATTTCAAATTAAAGGACTAAATACTCTGCATTATCCTGTCAATAAATAATGGTAGAAAAGCCTATGAATAATCCAGTTGGAATAAGTATACTTGCGAACAGTGTCGATTGATTTACACCAAATTTTTACATGTTTTATAGATTACTCCCGCAGTTCTAGTTAATCCTAAAAGTTGTTGATATACTGAAAACCACAATAGTCATGATTAATTTTTTCTAATAATCAAATTTGTATGTTGGTGTAATAACAAAAGGTTTAAATACTTATGAAAAAACTGTCAAAATTGCCATCTTTAAAATAGATGATAAATAAAAATTTTGGCTCATCCCATATCATGGTATTGGCTCGTTGGCTTTTTTTTATGGATGGTTCACAACGTTTTGGTTCTTAATCGTAAAGTGAACATTGACAAAGAACGACAAATCTCAAAGCGATTTAATGCAATCTCAAGACTCTATCCAGAAGGTACATACATTTCACATAGATAACAATCATTAGTTGATTTCAAATTATCTTGAGCCCTTTTTAGTTGCTTTAATAATGGGGGGGCTTACAAGTCTCTTGAGGAAAATATTCTTCAGTTTCATTTTCATATGTATCACCTTTTTTTTTGAAGTATTCCTCTGATGGATCGTAACTATCGTTGTCTGGATTGATTTTGTCTTTCATAGTTTAATATTTTTCTTTAGCAAGATAAGTGGGGTTGTAAAAAGTGCTTTATCCAGCTATCCCATTACAAATAATTCCTGCTTTGGCCATTGAAAATAAGACAAAATTATGAAAGCTAGGAATTGCTTTGTCCAATGCTACAAGAAATATAAGCAATGACATTGATGTCATTGAAAGATATTGCATCCAATGAATACCTGCTTTATCAAGTCCATTTTTGTCAAAACTTGTACTAGTCATTTCATTAAAGCTTTGGTCGGTGACCTTAACGCAAAAATTTATTTTTTGCTAGTTATTACTTTTTCTTGATTGATGCCTTTACAAAATTGATTAACTTTTCAGTGCTGTAATTTCAAAGTTTCTAATCACCTCTTCACCCTTTCTGAAGATCGTTTTAGCATATTCAGTCCATTTCCCCTGTCCCCAATAACGGAAGCAACTTGTTTCTAATAGTAAAAGGTACAGGAGCGCTTCTTGATAGCTATGGTTTTTGGTTAACGATGGATTTTGAACTAATAAATGATCAAATGTTTCGTGGAAATAGGAACTCAGTTTTGATATTGGTTCTAAAACATTTTTATATCCATCTTCCCAACTTATGGCGTTAGTCCAGCTGGCTCCACTCAAAGTAAAGGATTGATCTTCCTCTTGTAATTCATTAATTGCTTTTTTAACCGAAGTAGGAGTTATTTGCCCCGAGATTTTCTCCCATATTTTGTTTTGATCGACTGCTTGTATGCATGGATAATTATCTTCATCTATATTTAAAGTCTTCAGGAAGTCAAGGTATTCAGATCCGTTCATAGCAATTGTGGGGCTTATATTTGTTTTTGGACCAATTCTTTTATAAGCCTGAATAAAAGCTTGAGGAAATTCGTTCATCATTACTCCGCCATTTTCCCCGTCAGCAATCTGGGAAACCAGCGTGGGGACAATATGTTGACCTAAATCTTGTTTATTCAGACCTATTGCCTCGTAATAAGGCTGCATCTGTCCAACAAGTTTTGTATCTGACCCTTGAGTTTTTATTAGTGAAAGAATTGAGATGGTCTCTCCATTACTTCCTTGTGCTTTGAGCAAATTGGGAATATATTTCTGGTCGTCTCTAAGATTGGAGCCATCTAGATTCTGAACGCTATGCTCTTGAACCATTACCCAACGATATCCACACTCTTTAAGGGTTTTGATTAAATGGAAAAGAACATCAGGTTGGTTTGGAAGATGCATCTCAGGCAGAGAGAATCCATTGACTCGACACAATGCATCTTTTCCGAATAAGGACGAGAAGTGATGCTGCCAGGCTGTTATCTGTAATTTAAAGTCAGATGGTGGTGTTGAAGAGGCTACAGCATGACTCCAAAAGGTTCCTAGCCATTCAACATGTGGTTGAACTGTCCGATCACACGTTAGGAGTTTTAAAGATGCGAGAATATCCTCGCGACCCATTTGTTCGATTCCCCAAAGAAGATTACCTGAGTAATCAAGCATTATTTTGGGATCATATCCTTCATCTATCAGTCTTGGGATTATTTCAGCTAGACGTTTATAGCATTGAGCAAATGGTTCGGCATTGTGATTATCCCCTTCTGAAGTGTGTTCAAACATATATTGCAAATGTGAAATGAGCTCTCCATTATTACCTGCTGGAATTGTTGGTTGGTGCATATGGAGGGCACATGCAAATCCTGAATTAACATTCTCTAACCTTGATTTTTCTTTGAATTGTCTACCATCTCTTTCCTTATTTACTAATTTATTAATTTCAAATTCAAAACCACATATCGGTGGTAAGTCTTTGTTCTTCATATTATTGACGGTATATATTTAAAGCAATGCAAGTGAGAGGAGGTTTTCTGAATTAATCGGAGTATATACAATAAAAAATGGTTTTTGTAGATTTAATTTGTTTTACGGTTCAATCCCTTGAGAAATCCTTTTACTATTCATTCTATTTTTATTACCGATGAAATAAGAACAATATAAATATATTTATTTTTCTAATAGTGCTAATAAACACTAATCGATTGCAATACAAAATTTATTTTGCCAGGCTTAAAGCCAGGATTTAATTCTCCTGGTTTACCGAATTTGGAATGTAGTAATTGAAATTGGGTTATAGAGTCTGATTTAAATATAATTGGTAAAGAAATTTTTTTTGCTAGAACAGTTGGTTCAAAGCTTTCAAAAGGTACTTTAATAGTTGTTGTCCCAAATCTTTTTGTTTCTATTTCTGCTACCCATCTGAGCCCACCAGGGGACTTATCTAAGAAAAGTTCCCTTAACCCAAAAATTCCGTATTTACATGACACTCCAAATTTTAACGTTCGACCTTTACCTTCAATTTTTAATTCAAAACCTTGATAATTGGATAAATTTAGAACAGGTGAAAATATTGGAGATTTGCAACTAACAAAACCTCCTTTTTCCTCAACAACAACGCCTTCAAGGGAGAGTCCTTTTGAGGAGGATATACAAACTGCCTTACTTGAGCCTCCCATAACAGTGTCGTTTAATGAAAACCAATCATCAAAGTCACTGGATGATACGACTTTTGATAGCTCCGGCATTTTTATCAGCAGTTTTTTTAACTCTATAAAATTTTTTTTTGAATCATGAGTTTAAATGTAGAATTCACCAGTTGATGAAGATACCTTTGTGGCTCATTAAATGATTCTTATGGTATTTGAGTTAATTTTTAATCATTAATAAAGCTATTAGAGAAGTTTTTGATCTGAGATGATTAGCTTGAGTTGGCTTAATGATTTATCTATTGAAGGTCAATCATTGAAAAGAAGGCAACTCGGAGATGATTGATTTATGGAGCATTCTGCATCCCAAAAACTTTCAACTTCGATGCCTTCCCAGTGATTAATCATTGTTTCTAATTCCTTGATTTTTCTTTTGCGACATTGATTTTTTCAAGGAGATTTGATGAAGTTTTTTTCTTCATGTTTTTCCTCGATACTTTCTTTATTAAACTAATAAATTCATATTAAATCTATCGATACAACTATGGATGTATTTGTTCCTATTAGAAATTGAATAAATCTTTTCAGAAAAACTTATCTTTTTGCTTATTAAAAATCTACCTTTGGTTGAAATAGAACGAATTACAAAAATTACCAACATTATTTGTCTCAGCTTTTAGGCCAGTTTTATCTGCAATCACTTTGATCTTCTCGTTCTTTTCCTTTAATGAATAGTCTTTCTGATTAAGGTACATTGTGTAGTATTCCCTGCATAAATTTGAGAGTTCTTTCTCTTTGGAAAAGGGGATACGACCTACAGCTATCACTATCAGAGCTAGAGCGATTACTCCTGTAAAAGCTTTGTTGAGTGAGTTAGTCATTTGATTTGTATTTTCAATTTGTCTAGTAAGAATAGGCTTTTTTTATATGTCTAGCTCTTCGATTAGATCTCTTTGAAATTTGGAACCAAGAATTGTATTGGCGGCCATAGCACCACTAGCGGCTACAGGTGGTATGCCGATTCCTGGGAATGTACTTGAGCCGCACAATAATAGATTTTTAATAGGTGTTTTATTCCCTGGGAAAAGCCCTTCTGCTGCTGATAAGGCTGGACCATAACTTCCATTTTTTGTATTTAAAAATTTTTGATGAGTAAGTGGTGTCCCTAGCATTTTTATTTCGATTCTTTCCTGAATATCAGGTATTAGGTTTTTTATTGGTTGCCAGAAGACTGAACAGCGATCCTCTTTTGTCTTTTCATATTCTTTGGTACCTATTTTAAGATTTTCCCATTTCTCCCAAGGCTCATTTGCAGGCGTATATCCGTGAAGAATGTGTTTGTTTGGAGGAGACATTGTTGGATCTAATGCCGATGGTATAGAGAGAACTACTACATTCCTTTCAGCAGTAATACCTTTAGCCCAATCATCAACCCATATTGAATGGAGTGGAATATTTTCTAGTCCTTCTGCATTAAATCCAAGATGTACATGAAGAAATGACTTACATTTTGGAGTCATGGACCTTTCCGATCTCCATTTTTGAGACATTTCTTTTGGTATTAAATCAAGGGTGTTCCAAATATCTGCGTTGCTTACAATATGATCTGCAAATATTTTCTCACCATTTTTCAACTCAATTCCGATTGCTTTATTCCTTTTTATAATTATCTGACTAACTTTTGAATTAATTCGGAGCTTGCCTCCAAATGAGTAAATTCCATTTAATAGAGCCTTAACGATAGATTCACTTCCTCCCTTTGGATATTCCAGGTAGGCATCTGGTTTAAACCAATCATCAAAAAGGGTTGCCATCGCAGCTGCATTCGTTTCGTCTTTGGATAAACCGCTTATTAGAAAACAAAGTAAATCAACCCAATTTCGTAAAAATGGATCTTTAAGATGTTCATCAACTAAATTCCCAAAAGCACCTCCTAGGTATCTAAAAGATTTCAAGTGATTGAGTAGTGTTTTACTACGTCTTAAGAGCTGAAAAACTGTTTCCTTGTTTTGATTTAGTGCTATTAGGGGAATTGCATTAGCTGCTGCACCAATTGGTTTAATCACTTGAATAAAATGTTCCCATTCTTTAATGGCTTCATTTCCGCTAATTGAATTGATCTGATCAAGGAATCTTTTATCTCCAACTCCAATCGTGTAGTCACCTTCAGGAATTTGAACATTCCAATCCTGATATTTAATTAATTCAACTTTTTGGTTAAGAGCTTTAAGGACTTGACCTAATGGATTTGTACTAGGCCAAGTACCTATTCCACTCCAAAGAGAGGGACCAGATTCAAATTTATAACCATTTTTCTCAAAGCCATGAGCGGCTCCTCCTGGCTTTGAGTGAGCCTCAAGAATCAAGACTTTTTTGCCAGCTTTTGCGAGTAATCCTCCGCAACATAATCCTCCTATACCACTTCCGATTACTATTACTTCTGGATTTTTCATGTATTTTTTATTAAAGGAATTTCTTTCTTTAGATTTTCTACAACAAATTCATTAAAACTGCTTCAATAAAGAAGGTATTTAAAAAAGAAATTTACTTAAATTTTTGTTTGGTCTAACAGAGGAATTGATGGACGTATGTAAACAAACAATGCTCCGTGCATATCTCTAATGATTCTTAAATCTTCGTCTACATAGATCACGTTGATCTCACAATTTGGATTTTCTTTGTTCCATGGCAAAAGTCTCCATACGGTCTTTACTGGATACCACCTTTCCATGAGAATACTGTCTAAGAAAGGAATTTTTCCCAGTCCATCCACTTCTGATACTTTAGTCTTCTCTATATTCATTGAAAGAATGTTGTCTGTTAGTTGAAGCCCCTTAGCAAGAGTTATGACGCGACCACCAAAGGTAGGCAAAAGCTTGAACCACCCAAGGATTGGGATGGTTGTAAGTCCAAAGATAGTAGTATCAAAGGTGGATATCATTTCCCCATTATTAAAATTGAGATATTGACCGACTCTTCCTACTGTTGATAAACCAAATGATCCAACTTGTAAAAGATGAAGCTTAAAAAATAAATCGCTTTTTGACTTGTCGTTTAAAGCCTTTTCAATGGCTAAAAAAAATGGAGAGCTTCTAAATAATTCAACTGATGAGTAAATAAGCTCCCATTCACCTTCAATAGAACTTTGAGTTATTTCATCTGATAGTGGCAGTAGATCTTCAACTAGTTTATTCATCTCTTCTAATTTATTTTGGTACATGGGAGCAATCATCGCGTTCATTCTTTGACCTCTATCTGTTGCTGCTGCTACTTGGTAAATAAGGGCTTTGAGATCCTTCCTGTCTTGCATTTTGTTGAATTGGTTAATTTCGTTTTTAACACCTTGACCTTAACTAAGATTTCCTAAAGACCTTGAGTTTATATACAGGTTTAACAAGTAATATTTGAGCGTTTCTCATTGATTTGGCTTATAACGTCTATATGATTACAACTAAAACCCTACTACTAACTATATTTGTTCCTTTGGCCTGTCTTAAATTTTTTGGCTTCTACAACAAAATTCTCAAGCTTTCAGAGCCGTCTCTAAAGCAAATAAAAGCAAAACTAGAAAGAACATTTGCAATAAATAGCTAGGTTGATTGGTCGTATTTTTGTGTTTTGTGTTTAGTGTCGATTATTGCTTTCTTTTTTCAGAAAGATAAACCTTTTGTACGTTCTTAATAGACATTTACGTCTTAAGTGAGACTTCTCTATCTTTTTTCCTAACGCTTGCTATGAAAGGCTTTTTTAGACTTCTTTTATCTTTTTTTGAATATTTTTTTATTTTAATTAATAAGATGCAAATCCTATTTACATCTACATGTAAATAGATTGTTCGGTTGGGATACCCACAATGTGCTAGATGTTGTATATAGGTAATTCTTAATTCAATGTCTCAATTAAGTATCAAAGTTAGCGCTAAAGGCGAAGCCATGATCGCTACTCTTCAAAAGGAAATCTTTAACCGAAGAAGAAAAAAAGTAACAGCTTCACAAGTTGTTGAAACTCTAGTGGAGAGCGGTGCTAAGTCACAATCTGATAAGCGTTATGCTGCTTCTTGGAAAAACTTAATAAAAGATATTGAGAAAGCTGCAAAAGTTTCTGAGATCCATGGTAATAAGCCTGCAAAAGTTAGTGCTGATGAGTGGGCTTTGATTCTCTCTCACCGTACTCGTAAGTCCTCAAGTGCTAAGAAGGTCTCACCAAAACCCTCTGCTAAAAAAACAGCCGCCAAAAAATCCGTTGCTAAAAAGGCTGCTGTCAAAACAACCGCTGCTAAAAAAGCAATTGTAAAGAAAGCAGTAACTAAAGCTGCTCCAGGTAAGAGTGCTTCAAAAGCAAAAGTTAAGACTTCTAAAGTTAAGACCGCAGTTAAGAAAGTAGCTTCTGCTCAAGCTAAAAAATCAACATCAACCGTCAAATCAGTTTCTAAAAGAACATCTAAGGCTGTAGCAGGTAGACCTGCTAGGCGTGCAAGAAAAGTTAGTTCTAAAGCCGTAAAAGCTTAGTTAAAAAGCCAGACCCGTCAAAGCGGCGTGAAAAGTGCAATGCTTTTCTCTGGCTATTTTGTAAATATGTTAATTAGTATCCCAAGCCTACATTACCTTTTGTGTAGCCTTGGCAGTAGTACTTGGCATGGTAGTAGGGATTAGTAATATCAGCTTTCTCTCCATCTAGCCCCTCGATTCTTTTCTTTCCTAATTTTAATTCTCTTGCTGCCTCTTCCCCTGTAATTAAATCAGCGCTAAGACGCCCGCAAATATCATTGACTTTGAAGTCTTTCGCTGAAGGTCCTCTGACATAACCAGCAAAAAATGCCAGAAATAATCCAAGGGTTACAAACCTTCGGTGGTTTCTCCACCATTCATAACTATTGAGATTTAGACTCTTTTTTACATCAATGTTCATTTATATCAATAATAGATTTGTTCACCTTAGGCTTTAGTCCTTTTCTTTATGGGTGATGTTCTGGATAGGTAAATATTTTGCCTTATTCACATAGTTAAAGAATTAACCCTATTGGCTTTTCAATAGATCATATTCACCAAGTACGATTGGATTATGGGTAAATCTATTTACGAATGCTTGAGAAAATTTCAAAAGATGATTGGCAATATTTTGTCCCTTTTTTGGCCTGCACTATTTGCTTCGTTGCAACAGATTTCTTAGGAATAATTGATAAGACTTCTATTGCTTATTGGTCTGGACGTTTGTTTTATGAGCCATACAGGATTATTACCTCCCATTTTTTTCATGGTGATTTTAATCATTTGTTGGCAAATATCTTTGGAATTATCGTAGCTAGATATTTTCTTAAATCTTTAAGCCTTCAAAGTGACTATTTCTTTCTGGCTTTTATTGTATTGATTATGCCTCTCCAAGCGTTCATTTGTTGGTGCGTTGATATTTTGGTTTATAGAAATCCAATGTCTCTAGCCATTGGATTTAGTGGAGTTTTATTTGGTATCGACGCGTTTATTCTAATGACTACAATTTATGGAAAGAAAAAATTTGTTTACATTGGATGCGAGCTAAAGAAAGATCCAAGATTACTTAAATCTATTTCTGTTCTCACAGGTATTGGAATTATTTGGTCATTCATACCTGGAATTAGTTTGTTAGGTCATATGTCTGGGCTTTTTGCGGGATTTCTATTGTTTTGGCTCTAAACAAACAATCAATTTGATGTTATTGCTTCTTAAGAAAAACGTGATCATCTGAAGAGTGAAAATTCTCAATTCAACTTTTATTGAGTTGCCTTCACTTCACTTGATAAACTTTTGACCTTCCATTGCATTTACGTACTGCCCATTCAACTGGTGATTTTAAACTTTCTTGCTCGACGCAAATAGTCTGATAATTAGCCCATTTAGCTATTGGTTCTAATCTTATTGCAATTAGTGCAAGGCTAAACGCACATAAAAATGCACATAACAGCAACGCAATCCCAGTAAATAGATCATTAAACTTGAACTTCATTTCTGTCAAATTGAAGTTCTTATTTTTCTTGCTCTCACTCATAGAACTAATAGGTTGGAAAAAATTGCCTCAATATTTAAAGACTTATACACTTTTGCATTTTTATAGTGGCATAGCGAATAAAAGCTAAATGAATTTTATAGATCTATTTATTGATAGTTAACAGTTGGTAATTTTCTTAGTTTTCTTCATTTGTCTTTCCCTCCTTAAACATCCTTTTCTCACCGATCACGATTGTTAACCATCCAAGTGCCAGAAGACCTCCAGCTTGAAATTCTCCTTTTAGAAAATCAAATAGAGCTAGGGTGCTTGCAGAAATAGCAAGAGTACGAACAGCAAACCTTGCAAAGGTAATTTTCTTTTTTTTAATAGGTTTGTCCATATACCTATATTGCAGGCAATAACTTCGTAAAACAAATTTTGCTTAGATGATTTATTGAAATTTATCCTTTTGAAAACATCTTGTTAATAGAATTAAATCTATCATTTCTTCCTTGTCGTACGAAGATTGATCCTTTTCCCTCACACCGCTTCCCTCTCTTAATCCTTGAAGTGCTAGTTTCTTTTTAATCAATATTTTTCGTTCTGCACTTGAAAGACTTTTAAAACGTTTTTTCCTCTCTTCACGACTTTCACTATTGTTCATTGGATTTGTTTAATAATAATTTGTCTATTAATAATGAATTGATAATTTTTTTCTTAGTTTAATTCATAAAATAATTGTTATCTAGAAGTGCATCAATGACTTTTGCTCCTCTTGATTTCTTCCCAAGAGAAAGGTGATTAGCCTTATCTAGTATTGAAGCAAAGCATTTGATCCAACTACTACCTTCGCATACTTGAGCAGCCTCGCATATGTGTTTTGGCGCTTTTTCTGTGCAACCTTGATTGCGAGAAAATTTAATAGATTCTAGTTGAGAATCAAGTTCTAATTCTAGTAATGATAGTTCGTCTTTATTAATATCTTCACCAGCAGCGTAGCTTTCAAGAAAAATTTGATAGTTCATTATTTAATGAGTTTTAGTACTATTGAAAATTAAGATCGAAAAAGTCTTTCTAAATCTTGCTTCGCTTTCTCCAACTCATTTAGTTTTTTTTGGGTTGTTTTTTGTCCCCATTTATCTACTTCTCCTGTTCGACCATTTTTAATTGTCATCCTTATCCACCAAAATTGAAGACTCAAGAAAATCAAAGCAAAAAAAATTAGTTCAATAGTTCCTTGTTTCATCTCGAACTACAATTCTTACAATTTGAACTCTTTCTTTTCGTTGGATTCATTTTTAATTTCTTTGTTACTCATTAGGATCTACTTCAGTAATTTTTAGATTTAAGCCAAGGTATAGAAGAATACCTCCAATAAGAGGTGTCCAAAGACCCAATTGGTTTATATCATGTGATTGCAGAAATTCCATTTATTCTTCATCTCTTCTAATGATGATTTGATTTGTTTTATATCCAGATACTACCCTATTAACTATTTCAACAATAAATGAATTTGGACAGTGTAAAGCCTCTTGTAACTCAGATAATTCATCAGAAATAAACTCTATACTCCTTGCAATAACAGCTTGATGTTCTTCTTTTGGTTCCCATTCCTTAGCCATTAATTTTCTTGATAATGATCTGCTATTTCGTTAAGCATTTTTGAAATATATTTTTCAGTTGTAGTTGTTTGCTCTTTTATTTTTTGCATGCGACCTTAACTTGCATCCATGCACTGTCTATTACTTCAAGTTCTTCATTTGTAGGATTCCATTCTTCAGGCATTTTAAATATGAGTCAAACCAAACATGATCCCTTTAGAGATTGCCCATCCAATACCTAGACATATGACGACTGTAAAAAGAGTTTTTAAAAGGTCCATATTCTTTTAGTCCCTACCAAATGCAGTTCTTAACGAACTTGAAAAATCGAATTGAATCCCATCATTAGATGAACCTAGGTTTTGAATTAGCTTTGAACTGGCAAATCTTGATTGAGTTGATGAATAAATTGATTGAGATTTAACAGCTGATGATTTTACTGACGCTGGTTTCTTTGCTGTCGCTTTTGTTGCTGTAGCTGAGGTCATTAAAAAAATTGTATTTCTTACAACTTAGACAAACTGATTTAAAAGGCGATAGTTGTTAACTTTTTACAATCTTAAAATCATCAACCAAACAGGGATTGATATGAGTGCGATGATCGTACTTAAGACAACAAGAGATGTGGCTTCATCCTCATCTCTTGACGCTGCTTGGGATATTAGTAAGACAGATATTGCTGTTGGAGCAGCTGATTGAAGTACTAAAGCCTCTCGCATGACGTTTGGTAATCTGATTGCTGCGGAAATGATCAACATAATGACTGGCAATCCAACCAGTTTCAAGATTAAAGCATTTTTTATGGATATTATTTGCATTTTTATTATTGAGAGATTTGCTTTCCCCAGCCAACTTAGACTCATTCCAACGATTACCAGTGCTAAAACAATTACAACCCTTGAAGGTATCCATAGTAAGTCTGTTATTCGTTCATCCCATGGAGATAAATGAACAATTGATGCGCCAATTAATCCTTTTACAGCAGGGCTGCTAACTACTGCTTTTATGAAATTCTTCCAATATCTATTAGAACTTAAAACATTAGAAGGATCTGTTAGCAGTATTGGTCCGATACTCCAAATTACTAATGTCGCACCAAGGTCAAAACCTATACTGTAAATCAATGCATGATTTGGAAGTAGTGCTAATGAAACTGGTATTCCGAAATACCCAGTATTTCCAAATGCGCTACCTAATTGAAGAGTTCTGTTTGGTATAAAGTTTTTTATAAAAGAAAAACTATTTAAAATAGCTATTAACAAGCCAATAGCTATCAATGCTAATGCAGCAGATTCTATTAAAGGAAATTCAAGGCCAGACTTAAGTAATATTCCCATCAAGCTGATAGGAATTCCATAGCTAATAAGTGGGCGAGAAATCGTTAGGGATAAATCTTTTTTAAATCGTCCGAGTAAATAGCCTATTAAAAGACAAGGTATCAATTCAGCTAAAAGAAAGATTATTTCCAACTGAGTAAAGCAAATAGCATTTTGGTTTTTCTGAGAATTTAAGAGAAGTTTTATTGATTCATTTCTTTATTTTAACTTTAGTTTATCCTTGCTTGTACTTTTTAGGTTTTGGATATATTTTTCTTTTTTACTGATTGAGAAAGTTTTAATTCGTAATTACCTTATTTCTCCTTGTAAATACTTTTTTTTGAACATCCTAATGTTTCTCCAAAAAGAATATCTGTGCACATTGCATTACATAAAAGATAAACGACCCAACTGGATACAGGAACACCAACTAAATAACTAAATGGGTGTTTTACTTTGATGAACCCAACAGTGGCAACGAATAAAACAACAATCATGTTGATGATTCGTTTGAGGTTTTTTCTTGTTATCTGCATGAGCTATTTCTAGCAGAAACTTTTCTTTTTTATCTAGTTTTTACAACAACTGTTAGTCAGTTGTGTTTTGCTTGAGTATTGTTTGCGCATATTAATGATTATCGATGTCTTCTACTGTCACCTCAGTTTTTACTTTTAAGGTTGAAAGTACCTTTGATGAGTGGGCTGCAATCTTCGATAGTAATGAAGCTACTAGAAGGCATAGAGAGTTCAATATTCAGCCTTTGTACAGAGGGTGTAGTGATGAAGACCCTCAAAAAATTATTGTTATCCACCAGCATCCAGAGGGGCATATTGAGAAATTTATAGAAGCCAATGGAGACTGGATGGCCAGCCACAGAGTAGATTTATCTACAATGGAGAAGTCTGCTTGGACTTGGACCGACAACAGTAGTGTTCAGTGTAAAGCCGCTTAATAAAATAAGGCCGTATGTTTATGTAATAACCACACATCTCATTCCATTTTCTTATTTTCTCTAGCTTTTCTGGTTTATTAAAAGATTTTTATATATAAATTTCCAAGAACAGGCATATTGATTAAGTATTTATCTACTTATAAGCTTTTTTTTATTGAGAAGGTTAGTCAGAAAATAATTAAATTGGATTAGAAAACTCTATGGGTATAGAGATTAACCCTATAAATAAAATTAGAATTGGGAGATTCCACAATATAAGTAGTTGAATAAACTTAAACTTGGTGAATTTATACATAGTTAGTAATCAGTTCGCTTGAGTCCCCATAAGTTTCCTTGCTCTGAAGCTTTTACAATCGCTTTGTAAATATCTAAAGTCATAACTTTAATTAAATCGAGTAACAATTATAAGTTACCTTTCTAATCACTTCCTGTATGTAGGGAGAAATACCAAATCTATAAAGTAAAAATTATTAATGCTATCAGTTTTTCTAATAATTGATTATTTATGGACCTGTTATTTTTGAGCCTTTTGAAATTAAGTTAAACCTATAAAAAGTAGTTAGGCTTATATTTTTTAGCACTTATTTTCATCAAAAATCAGCTCGGATCTTATCTGCGATCTAATGGGGCAAAATCATTAACAGAAGTTTGATTCGGTTTCCTATCCAAAAATTGTTCGGTAGATATCTTTCAGAACTAGTTTGTTTTTTTTAGTATTAGTTTTCTTGAATTTTTGAAAAATGTCATCAAGACCTATTACATCCTGTAAAAGATATGCTGTTAGCTACCGCGATTTGGCTAACAAAAGACATGAGTTAGGGTTTTATGCTATTGATGCTTTTGAAGCTAGGCAGCTAGCAATTGAATTTAACAAATTTGTTCGTGAGCATCCAAATTCTATTGATAGGATTTCTCTCAGAAATAAAGTTATTGCTTGATATCAATTCGTTTGTATTTCGCTTGGCTAATAATTAATATCAGTACGCTGATATTGGTCATTTAAATAATGACTCCTAAAGAATTTTCTTAAATAATACTTGAGCAGAATTTTATTTCATATACCTACTTATCTTTTACCCATAGAGCAAGTCCTCCACCCTTTCCCCTTGCTGACAACCATTTACCATTTGGATCGATAGCTATTAGTGCAAAGAACGGTCTCTTCTTTTGATCCGGTGCTGGTAGAGATCTCTTTAAAATAGTCAATGAAGCAAGTTTTATTTGAATGCAATTAAAAGAAAAGGGTAATAATGGCTGCTTCCTTTCTAAATTTGCGTAGCCACTAAATCTCAGCGTCAATAATCCAAATTTAATTGCGTTGGCGATAGTAAATTTCTCTTCTTCTGGATTCTGTATATCTTTCTTCAACTCTAGGCTAGCTGAAAGAACCTGTAGCAAAGTGCTTGAAATTGAATCTTCTGTATCTGATTCCTGTTTCCAAACTGAATTAAATTTCCAGAGTCCTAATAGAGAGTCAAATTCAATGCCACTCCCTTCTATTCTTGCTTTTTTTTCTAATTCATTAAGTTTGTTTAGAGAAGGAAGATTCCTTATATTTTCGTCCATTTTAATTAGATTTTTTAGATAATTTTAATCAGATATCTGACGTCGAGTGGTCTTAGCCTTTATTAATTTTCCAGCCATGAGTAGTTTTGAATTGATTATTGGCTTAATTGTACATTTATTTATTCATGTGTTTTTTTTCAATATCTAATTTTTATTATGTATATTGTGAGAATTTTAAATAATTGGGTCATAATTAGAAATCAATAAGAGTGTGAGTCCCTAGTTTTGGCTAATGAATTTAAACCAGGTACATCACTCTTAACAGTAGGACTTAATTTGTTTATGCTTATTTTTTTGCTTTTAGCCATTTAGTTCATATTATTCAAGCTATGGACTGTGCTTATTCTTTTTGTTTGAATGGAGTGTTAATCAACTTCCCAAATGACTACCTTTAGAGAAAGAATTAATTCACATCTCCCGATAGTGCTTCAATTGTTAAGCACTGCATCCTTAGTTGTGATCGCTCTGTCTGCTATTTGTGGATCTCAATCATTGAAGAAATTGTCTTCTGCCCATGAAATGCCTAGTTCTGCAGAAGTACATCACGATCACTAATGTTCTGACTTTATACACTGTATCTAAGGGCTTACATAAGCCCTTTGTTTTTGTCCTGATTTTACAAAAAGGATAATTGGTCTGAATTAGATTTGTTTATTGGCTCGGCTGTCCATTCTTCTGGGTCCCATTTAGTCATTAGCGGTTTTAAAGCTTCAAGCTCTTGAGCATTTTTGACTGCACAGATCCATTCTTCTTCTAGCCCATTTGGAATAATTACGGGCATACGGTTATGAAATTGTTTGACTAAATCATTTGGTTCGGTAGTTAGCACACAACAGCTCTCTAGTTCACATCCTTCCTTAGACATCCATCTATTCCAAAGTCCACCTAACCAAAAAGTTTGAGAATCTTTTCTACCTATTAGATGACCTTTTTCTAGAAATCCACTAGCTGGTATCAAACATCTCTTATGCCTCCAGCTTGCACGAAAAAGCTTCTTCTCTTCAACACTTTCTGATCTCGCGTTAAATGGCTTTGGCCTTGTGTTCTCAAAAGGGTCTTTACTCCACTCAGATATAAACCCCCATAGCATTATGGATGTTTGTGTCTTGCCTTCATTCTTAAGAACAAGAATTGGAGAACCTGGTTTGATTAATATTTGTGGTTCATAATTTTGACTCAATCCCCTTGGCACATCTTTTTTTAAAAGATCAGGTAAATTTATAAATTTTGTTAATAGCTGATATCTTCCGCACATCGCATTAATCTCTTAGACGCTTTTTGATCAGAATCATTTTTAAAACTATTAGCGTTCTTAAAATAATGGCAAAGTTCCTTGTGTAATTTCTTTTTTACTTGAATTTCCTGAAAATAGTATTTTCGAATATTGATCTGCATAGGCGCAGTTCTTGCATGAAGGATTTGATTCTGGAATCTCTGATTGATTCATTAGTGTGACCATTTCATCTAGTCGACTCTCTATCCAATCATTGCTCCATTTGTAGGGAACAAGATATTCATCAAAACGCATGGTCTTATTAAATTCATCTTCATCCCTTTTTGCATTGCAAACTAGAAAATAAGATGTTGGATGAACACTAAAACCCATCCCCGAGAGTAAGTAAGCATAAAAGTCCATTTGAATTTTATAAGCCTCGTGAAAAGGATCCTCTAAATAATCTTTTTTATCAACTCGACCATTTTTTGCTTGTGATTTGTAATCCACAATTATTAGTTGTCTTGTAATAGTGTCTTGCCAAATATCGTCTACACCTCCAGTCAAAATTATTCCGGTATCCTTGTAACGATGCATTAGTCCCCGATGAAGTGAGTTTCTCCAGTTATCAATTTCAGGATGATCAAATGGAACAACATGAGATAGTCCATTAGATGCAAATATTCTGTGTGGAACCTGCTTTTGTCTGCAATCGTCAAATTCTTTTTTTAGTAATAGGTCAGTGGTTTCATTGAGAGTCCAACCTGGAGTCCCTGGAGGATCAAGACCTCTTACCCTATCGAGATAAAAGCACCTTTGACACGTCAGAAAATTTGAGAAACGACCTCTACTAATTTTGAAATCTTCTTGTTGATTTGGCTTATAGAGAGAAGACTTACGACTTCGAAGGCCTGTGGCTTCAATTGGTTCTTTTTTGCCATTTCTTTTGAGATCAATCATTTTGTGTAATCACATAAAGATTTCAACTGGATTTATTCGATAGATTTAATTTCTTTAGCGCAATTGTCTTTTTCCTACCAATTAATAGATTTAGAACCTTTTTACTTAATTGAGAAGGATTTTTCAATTAATCGTTTTTAAACCTTTATAAGCTACTTTTCCGAAGATTTAGGTAAGGACATACTTTTGTAGCTCGTTATTCATTCAAATAACAAAAGTTTTCCACAGCTCATGTATGCTTATTTTTGACGAAATCCCTCTATAAAAGGTTTACCAATAAAAAAGACCCTAGGTATGGTGTCCTACGGGTCTGGGTGATGGGGATACTATTTCTAACCCTATTTTCCATATAAATCAACCCCCCCTACAGATGGTGTTCATTTAAGCCTGAGTTAAAACATATGGTGCTTTAATGTTGCCTAATATGATTGATTTGTTTATTATTTTTGAAAAGCTGGGTGATGGGGATCCTTCAGCACTTTATTTTGCCCTCATGAGACGAGGGCTTTTTTATTGCTTTTTTGTTTTGTGGTGGACCTATCCGTTTAATTATTTTTAATTAGACTTTATATCCTTGAAATATTCATCGTGTTTGAGCATCTTGTTTGTTTGATTTTTTGTATTTCAGGTGACATTTTTTAGATGTTTTGAAATATATGACTTGACATTACCTATTGGTTCTTGCTAGTACAAGTGTACTGCTATAGGTAAATGACTCCAAATGCTTCCCCGTATGCTGTCTTTAAGGCTGAAGAATGGGTATCTGCCGTAGCCCAACCTATTGGAATTGGTCAATGTCTACGACTCACCCCAAAGAAACTTTCACCGATCAGATCTTCGGTCAAGAAGAAAAGTGGCAATTCCTTGAGAAAGGGATTCTCAAAAAAACATGTTCAGCTTGCGTTTGCATGACATGTCAACATTTCAATTATTACAGCGACAAGCATTGCAGAACAATTCTTTCTTGTCTTGTTCATCGTCGTCTTATTCCTCATGGAGACCATTTGATTTCAAGTTGTCTTCTTTGGATGCGGCAACTAGAGAACGAGATTGGTTGGTGTCCAGAGGTAGCCTGACACTTTGAATAGATCATTTGTTATTAGTGTTCTCATGCCATCTTTGATCAGTATATGAGGTCTATTAGCTTTGTTGACTAGCATCGTTTTTGTATTAGTTTTTGGCTTTTCTCTCGCCCACTAGATATGGCTTTATAGTTAAGATCGAATTATTTGAAGGTATCACTTTAAGTGATATTGATAGATATATAAAAATTTAGTTGTCGGTTAACCATTGACTATTGAATTAAATACCCTATATGTGATAGATGTATTAAGAAAGTAATTATTGAGTTATGTCTCAGTTATCCATCAAAGTTAGTGCTAAAGGTGATGCCTTGATTGCTACCTTGCAAAAGGAGATCTTTAACAGACGTCGTAAGAAGGTTACTGCTTCTCAAGTCGTTGAAACCCTTGTTGAAAGCGGTGCTAAATCTCAGTCTGATAAACGTTACGCAGCTTCTTGGAAAAACCTAATTAAAGATATCGAAAAAGCAGCTAAAGTTTCTGAGGTTCATGGAAATAAGCCAGCAAATATTAGCGCTGATGAATGGGCTTTAATTCTTTCTCATCGCACACGTAAAGGCTCTGCTCCAAAAGCTGCTGCAGCAAAAAAAACCACAGCTAAAAAAGCAGTTGCTAAAAAGCCTGTAGCTAAAAAGGCAACAGCAAAGAAAGCAGTAGCTAAAAAGTCAGTAGCTAAAAAGGCTGCAGCCAAAACTAAAGCAGAGGTTTCTGCAGTTGTTAAGCAAAGTGCTGGCAGACCTGCTAGACGTGCACGCAAAGCCAGAAAAGCACCTGAAGCTGCTAAATAAAGCTTACCCAGACCGTCAGGCGGCATGAGAGGTTCAATGCCTCT
>CACPLK010000014.1 GCA_902634795.1 uncultured Prochlorococcus sp.
GGATTAATTTTCTAATCTTTATGCTGACATCAAAGCTGATATTGATTATTTCTACTTGGTTAACAGCTCTTATAGTAAGTACTTTTCTTCGCGCAGCAGGTATTCTTCATCCTCAGCCATTTCCCATAAACCATTATTTAATATGGTTTTTGGTTTTTGGCCCTTCTTTTTGTCTTTTAATTTATTTTTTGATTAAGAGATTTTTTTCCTTAAAACCTTCAAGTTGATTTGATTTTCAAATGAATTTTCAGTTTTTGCACCTTTATTTTCTTTTTACAACTAACAATGATGTCAAAGATTTATTGATTTTCGGCCATAACATTGATTCATGGTTAATTTATGTACTTATTTTTTTTGGGGTGACTTCCTTGGCTTTTGTATCGGTGTGGTTCATAGGATTCTTAGCTGAAAGCCAATCAGGAAAATCTATTAAACAGCCATGGGAATGATTTTGAATCATTTCGTCGATTTTTTGAACTTGAAAATATTTGAATCAGCATTGATTCTCTAAATCATAAATATTGTCCAATAGTTCTCTATATTTATTAGAGACAATTGAATTTCCTAAAAGGAGAGAACCATATGGGAAAGGCTAAAAAAGTTGTTTTGGCTTACTCAGGAGGGGTCGATACTAGCGTTTGTATTCCTTATTTGAAGAAGGAGTATGGAGTGGAGCATGTCATTGCTTTTGCAGCAGATCTCGGTCAAGGCGATGAGCTGGATGAAATTAAAAAAAAGGCTATTTCAGCCGGAGCATCCAAATCATTAATCGGCAATTTAGTACAGCCTTTTATTGAAGAGTTTGCTTTTCCAGCAATTAGGTCTAATGCTTTGTATCAGGGCAGATACCCTCTTTCAACGGCACTAGCTAGACCATTAATTGCAAAAAAACTTGTTGAAATTGCAAGGGAATTAAATGCAGATGGAGTTGCTCACGGGTGCACGGGTAAAGGTAATGATCAAGTTCGTTTTGACGTCACAATTGGAGCCTTAGCTCCTGATTTGCAATTGCTTACACCAGCGCGGGAATGGGGTATGAGCCGTGAGGAAACGATTGCATATGGAGAAAGATATGGAATAGTTCCTCCTGTAAGTAAAAAAAATCCTTATTCGATTGATTTGAATTTGCTGGGCAGAAGCATTGAAGCTGGTCCTCTTGAAGATCCATTTGAGATGCCATCAGCTGAAGTGTTTGGTATTACCTCTTCTATTGCTGATGCACCTGACGAGTCGGAGGTTGTGGATATTTTGTTTGAAAATGGTTATCCAGTGGCAATTGATGGAGAACTAATGGACCCAGTATCACTGATCAAAAAGGCTAATAGCGTTGCAGGCAAGCATGGCTTTGGACGTTTGGATATTATTGAAGACAGAGTGGTAGGGATTAAAAGTAGAGAAATTTATGAAACACCAGGCTTGCTTTTATTAATTAAAGCTCATCAAGAAATAGAGAGTTTAACTTTACCCGCTGATTTACTAGATACTAAATCTAGATTGGAAAGACAATGGGCTGATCTGGTTTATAAAGGTTTTTGGTTTAGTCCTTTAAAAGAAGCTTTGGATGGATTTATTAATTATTCTCAAAAGCAGGTCAATGGAACTGTAAGGGTTAGGCTTTTCAAGGGTAATGCTGATGTTATTGGTCGCAAATCAAAAGACAATAGTTTGTACATTTCAGATATGTCTACTTATGGAAGTCAAGATAAATTCAACCATAAATCTGCCGAAGGATTTATTTACGTATGGGGGTTGCCCAGTAGAATTTGGTCGTGGATAAACAATTAAAATAAAAAACTTTTTGAATTTAGAGCTCTTACCTCTTACCTCTTATTCTTTGTTTTCTTCTTTCTTCTCTTCTTTCTTCTCTTCTTTCTTTTCTTCTTTCTTCTCTTCTTTCTTCTCTTCTTTGGCAGTTGATTCGGTTTTCTCCTCAGTAGGTTTTATTGTTTCTTGATCTGTATCAGATTTTTCTGGTTCATCATCTTTAGAAGTAGATTTTGGAGTTGGTAAAGGGCCATTTTGCTTAACAGTGAGATAACGAATAACGTCTTCGCTTAACCTCATTGCTCTCTCAAGGGTTGCAACTTGTTGTCCATCACCTTTGTGACTTAATTGCACATAAATTCCTTCTTTATGTTTTGCAATGGGATAAGCAAGTCTTCTTTTACCTCTCATTTGACTATCTAATACTTCAGTTCCTGCTTTATCAAGAATTTCACTATATTTTTTTAGATGACTATCAACTTCTTCTTCCGGTATGTCCGGACGAAGAATGTACATGGTTTCGTAATAAGGTTGTTCAGACATGGATTAGATTTCCGACTAGGACTGTATGGCTCGTTAAGAGCGACGGAATTATGATCATATACTGAAGTGGTAACTTTCACAATTGCATTTTTGTTGCTTGACTTATTCCAGGCAGATTTGGTTCATTTCCTTGTGTGCAAGACCAAACACAATAGACAATCATTAAAAAAAGACTAATTAATAAAGTACTTGAGAAGGTTCTTATGATTAATGAGTTTAAAAAAGGACTAAAAATAATGTCGAAAATAAAACTAGCTATTATTATTCCAATATTTATTAACAATGATTGAAGAGCATTGAAACGTAAAAAATACGATATTTTACTATTTCTTACCAGACCAATAAAGATACTTAAAAATAATAATAAATTTCCAAAAGGTATTAACCTTTCAATTAAGATTATTGGAATTGCAGGTACTTGAATGATTTGAGTAAAGGGATATTTCATATATAAATGATTACCAAAATTCAGTGAATCGCTCCATGGAATCATATATAGAAGAACTCCTAATATTCTCGCTCCTGTTGAAGGCATAGTTAATTTTATTTTTTATAGATTAAACCATTAAATGTTTTTCTGCTGATGATTTCATGAGCTCCACAGGCACGTCATTGAAACCACTCCATAGTTTTATTGAAAAGGCTCCTTGTTCGACAAGCATATCAAGACCATCAATTGTACAACAATTTTTTTGTTGTCCAAGCTTTAACCAGTTTGTTGGTCTTGGACTATAAATTAAATCGTATAAAATAGATTTGCTAGAGAGGCAATCCCAGATTTCATTACCAAGAGGAACATTTTCTTGTTGAGTATCTTTGCTACTCATCCCAATTGGAGTTGTATTAATAATTAAATCGGCTTCTTTAATATATGGTGCAACATTTAATTTTGTATTATTAATACCGACAATTGATATATTATTCTTTATTAATACAGTCCTCATACTTTTTACAAAAATATCTAAAGAATGTTCATTCCGACCAATTATCATTACTTTTTTAATTTTTAAACTATTTAATCCCATTACTACTGCTCTAGCGCTACCACCGCAACCTATTACAACCACACTTTTATCCATTAAACTATGATTTTTTAATGGTGA
This sequence comes from uncultured Prochlorococcus sp., assembly GCA_902634795.1. Lineage (GTDB taxonomy): Bacteria > Cyanobacteriota > Cyanobacteriia > PCC-6307 > Cyanobiaceae > Prochlorococcus_B. The sequence goes on from CACPLK010000014.1 coordinate 3,411, forward strand.
TAAGAATCCCTCGACATCAGTATTAGCGCCTATCCATTGATTATTTTTTTCAGGTATTAGAGTATTAACCGCTTGTATATCACTTGCAATTTCAGTCAATTTATCACAAGCTTTTATAACTTCTTGTTTATGAGGAATAGTTATATTTAGTCCCCTGCAATCAATCAATCTCAAAGCTTGTGTTACTTTATGTAGATTTAATTTATTGCAAGGAATTGCTAAATAACACCAGTCAAGTCCCATTTCTTTGTATGCCGCGTTGTGCATAATAGGCGAAAGGGAATGATTTACTGGTTGTCCCAGAAGTCCTACTAGATTAGTTTTTCCAGTGATAGTACTCATTTTGTGCTGATGTTGATTCAAAATTTACATGAGACTGTTCGGGAACCACGCCTCGCCTCATATAGGTTTCACTGACGAGGATGTTACCTAAAGAAAGAAATTAAAGGAGCTCATCACCCATGGGGAAGGTTGTCGGAATCGATCTTGGTACTACTAATAGTTGCGTAGCTGTTATGGAAGGAGGTAAACCCACTGTAATAGCCAATGCTGAAGGATTTAGAACAACCCCATCAGTGGTTGCATACACAAAAAATCAGGATCAATTGGTTGGACAGATCGCAAAACGACAAGCAGTGATGAACCCAGAAAATACTTTTTACTCCTCAAAAAGATTTGTTGGTCGCAGAGTTGATGAAGTTAACGACGAATCTAAGGAAGTTAGTTACGGAGTTGAAAAAGCAGGTTCTAACGTCAAATTAAAATGCCCAATACTTGATAAGCAGTTTTCACCTGAAGAAGTAAGTGCTCAAGTATTGAGAAAACTTTCAGATGATGCAGGAAAATATTTAGGTGAAACAGTTACTCAAGCTGTTATCACTGTTCCTGCTTATTTCAATGATTCACAGAGACAAGCTACTAAAGATGCAGGAAAAATTGCCGGCTTAGAAGTTCTCAGAATTATTAATGAACCAACTGCTGCTGCTCTTGCATATGGTTTGGATAAAAAAAGTAACGAAAGAATTTTAGTTTTCGATTTGGGTGGAGGCACCTTTGATGTGTCCGTTTTAGAAGTAGGAGATGGAGTTTTTGAAGTTCTTTCTACTTCCGGAGATACTCATTTAGGTGGAGACGATTTTGATAGAGTAATTGTTGATCATTTGGCTTCTACATTCAAAGGTAATGAAGGCATTGACTTACGCCAAGACAAGCAAGCATTGCAACGATTAACTGAAGCAGCTGAAAAAGCCAAAATAGAATTATCAAATGCTACTCAAAGTGAAATAAACCTTCCATTTATCACAGCTACTCCTGAGGGGCCTAAGCATCTTGATTTGACTCTTACAAGAGGAAAATTTGAAGAGTTAGCTTCAAACCTTATTGATCGTTGCAGAGTCCCTGTAGAGCAAGCTTTGAAAGATGCAAAATTATCCACTGGCGAAATAGATGAAATTGTTATGGTTGGAGGTTCTACCCGAATGCCTGCGGTTAAAGAGTTAGTTAAAAGAGTAACCACTAAGGATCCAAATCAAACAGTTAATCCAGATGAAGTTGTTGCCGTTGGCGCAGCTATTCAAGGTGGAGTTCTAGCTGGAGAAGTCAAAGATATTTTGCTACTTGATGTAACGCCTTTATCTCTTGGGGTTGAAACTTTGGGTGGTGTGATGACAAAAATGATTTCAAGAAACACCACTGTTCCTACCAAAAAAGCTGAAACTTATTCAACTGCTGTCGATGGGCAAACTAATGTAGAAATTCATGTTTTACAAGGGGAGCGCGAGATGGCTTCAGACAATAAAAGTTTAGGAACTTTTCGCTTAGATGGAATTCCTCCTGCACCTAGAGGCGTTCCCCAAATTGAGGTAACTTTTGATATCGATGCAAATGGAATTCTCAGCGTTAACGCAAAAGATAAAGGAAGTGGCAAAGAGCAAAGTATCTCCATAACCGGAGCATCGACTTTGTCGGATAACGAAGTTGATAAAATGGTCAAAGATGCAGAAATGAATGCTTCTGCTGATAAAGAAAAGCGTGAAAAAATTGATATTAAAAATCAAGCTGAAACACTTGTTTATCAGGCTGAAAAACAAATAGGTGAGCTTGGGGATAAAGTTGATGAAGCAGCAAAATCTAAAGTTGAAGAGAAACGCGTCAAGTTGAAAGAGGCCACAGAAAAAGATGATTATGAAAGCATGAAGTCTTTAGTTGAGGAGCTTCAACAAGAATTGTATTCGTTAGGAGCTTCTGTATATCAACAAGCAAATGCTGCTTCTCAAGCAGCTGATGATTCCACTACAGATAGTAAAAGTGATGGAGATGATGTGATTGATGCTGACTTTACAGAGACAAAGTAAATAAACACTATTAATAATCTTTATTGTCCCTCTATTTTAAGTCCAATCCATTCAGCGCATGCAGGGCCTAATAAAATACCGTTTCTATAGTGACCTGTATTAATTAATAAACCTGTCTCTAATTCTTTTAACATCGGAGCAGGTTCGTTTTTTGGTCTAGCTCTTATTCCGCTCCACTCATGGCTGATTCTTGCGGTTGTCATCCATTTTGGAGCAGTTTTTTTCAAATTTAACATTTCTTTTTTCTCTAGTAGGCTGGCTTTGGTTCCTCTCTCAATAGTTGCTCCTACCAGCATATGATTAGGATTATGATGTATAAAGTTGATAGATTGATAATTTAGTATTGCTGGCCACTCTTTCCAATTAGACGTTATATCTTTCAATTCTAATTCAAAAACTTGTCCTAATATTGGTTCTAAATGTATTTCATGACCTAATGGCTTTAACAATTTTTGACTATTTAGTGAAGAACAAATGACTACAAAATCTTGATTAATAGATTGATTATTTTCCAAACTGATTTTCCATCTTTTATCATATAAATTACTATTTTTAGATATTTTAATAACACTTTTGTCGATTTTATTTATTTTGATTTGGTCAAGACTCTGCATTAATGCCTTTACCAATTTTATTGGATTAAATCGACCATCTTCATGAGATATTAATCCCCCTATTAATTTCGTTTCAAATATAGAATTCCAGAAATTTAAAGAATTTTTATCTAATATTTCAATTCCATATTTTTTTTTAGCATTACTTAATTCAATCATAGATTGATATTCTTTTTCAGAACTTGCTAATTTAATTAATGGCTTTTCAAATATAAAATCTGATTCAGAATAGTTTATTTCAGTAAGCCATTCTTTCCATAATTTCATACTTTTATTTCTCAGTAAAAATGCTCTTCCTTTGGATCTCTTATAGATATTCCCCATGAGAACACCCAAGCTAGCTTGTGTTCCATTTTTTGGACTTAAATTATTTATTTCTGAGTTGACTGTTGGGTCGATTAAATTTACTTTATAACCTTTTTTACCTAGGTGAAAGGCAGTTGTAATTCCTGCTATTCCACAACCAATAACTGTGATTTCAGCTAGTTTTTTGTCAGCTTTTTGGCTGTTCATTTGCATAGATGCGATGAAATTTGCTTGTTAATTTTCAATGACTGGTCTAAAAAAGAGAATAGTTTAAGGATATCGCTGTAGTGAGCATTAAAACTGTTATCTTGCAGTTCATTTGTCCTGATAAGCCAGGACTCGTAAGTGATTTGGCAAGTTGGATAGCAAGTAAAAATGGCAATATTAGACATGCTGATCACCATACAGATGCTGACGCAAAATTGTTTCTCAGTCGCATTGAGTGGGATTTAGATGGATTCTTGCTTGATAAAAATGAAATCAAATTTGAAGTAACATTACTCGAGAAGCGATTGAATGGAAAAGCTGTCTTGACCTTCTCTGATGATTTTCCTAATGTTGCAATCTTTGTTAGCAAGCAGAGCCATTGTTTAGTTGATCTTTTATGGAGAGTCAAAGCAGGCGAACTATGTATGAATGTGCCTTTAGTTATCTCAAATCATTCAGATTTACAGGAGATTTGCTCTAGTTTTTCGATTCCTTTTAAGCTCATAGAAGTAGATAAAAATAATAAAGCAGATTCAGAAAGTGAAATTTTAGATTTACTAAATGAGTACAAAATTGATTTAGGGGTTTTGGCTAAATACATGCAAATTTTAAGTAGTTCATTTTTAGAGAAGTTTCCGCATCTCATCAATATTCATCATTCTTTTCTCCCTGCTTTTAAAGGCGCTCAACCATATCATCAAGCTTGGGAAAGAGGGGTGAAATTAATTGGTGCAACAGCGCATTATGTCACTAAGGATCTTGATGCTGGTCCCATAATTGAACAGACTATATCTAATGTGAGTCATCGTGATGAAGTATCAGACTTAATAAGAAAGGGTAGAGACTTGGAGCGAGTTGCTTTAGCAAGAGCTTTAAGACTACATTTAAGAAGACAAGTTATTGTTTATAGAGGTAGAACGGCTGTATTTGCATGATTTATAATGCTTCTTTTCTAAATTTTAAAAATAATTTCTCAGATAATTTTGGCTGGACTTGTTTTCAGTTAGGTGTATTTTGTTTGCCGTCTAGCGCGTTAATTTCTTATATATTTTTGCTTGTAGCACTATTTTACGGAAGTCTGAAAAGAAGGGATCTCTATTTGAGGGAATATTGGAATTATCCGTTAGTCTTTGTAACTTTTTTGATGATAATTGGTTGTATTCGTTCTCATACTGGTTGGTTAGCTTGGCTTGGTCTTTTTAATTGGTTGCCATTCTTCTGGTGTTTTTGGGGCTTGCAACCATATTTGTTAACTCCTGAAAGAAGAAAAAAATGTGCTTCTTGGCTTGTATTAGGAAGTCTTCCTGTCTTAATCACAGGCTTTGGTCAGTTATGGTTTGGATGGGAGGGCCCCTGGCAGATTTTTGATGGTTTAATAATTTGGTTTATTTCTCCTGGAGGAGAGCCTCTAGGTAGGTTGTCTGGGTTGTTCGATTACGCGAATATCACTGCTGCATGGTTATCGGGCGTATGGCCATTCTGTTTGGCGTCTGTTCTACATCCTTTTATTTTTGGAAGAAATCGAGTTATTCCTTGTGTTCTTTTAATTGCTTTTGTTTCAGCAATGATTTTGACTGATTCTCGAAACGCATGGGGTGCAATTTTTTTAGGTTTACCATTGGTTTATGGTTCAGCATCATGGAATTGGTTAATACCTTTAATGCTTATTTTCTTTCTTCCGGTAAGTATTGCGGTTTTACCTGTGTTTGATTTTGGAATTCAACAATTTGCAAGGAGTATTGTTCCTGAATCTATTTGGATGAGACTAAATGATATGCAATTCGTTGATAGTAGACCTTTTGAAGCAACACGTATTGGTCAATGGAAAATAGGACTTAATTTAATTGTTGAAAAACCATGGTTGGGTTGGGGGGCAGCAGCTTTTTCAATCCTTTATCCTTTAAGGACAGGTTTATCTCATGGCCACTCTCATAATTTGCCTTTAGAATTAGCAGTTAGTCATGGTCTAGTAGTCTCTTTGTTGATAAATATATTTGTGTTTAGCTTATTATTAACTTCTTCCTTTTATAGAATATTTAATAATTTAGATCTTCAAAAAAATATAATAGTTGATCGAGCTTGGTGGACCTCTACGTTAATTCTTATTTGTTTTCATGCGACAGATATTCCACTATTTGATAGCAGAATAAATATCTTAGGTTGGATATTATTGATAGGTCTTAGATGTATGATTTATAACTCTTCAAGCTAAAAAATTCATTAAAAGAATTTGACAAAGCTTTATATTAATTCTCTTTCTTCAATTGTAATTTGTCTTTCATAAATTGAATGTTCATTAAATATTCTGGCAGTTAAAAAACTAGCTAAACATGTAATCAAGAGTGGCTTGAGTATTAACAGATTTTTAGTTAAAGCGAAGGCTAAAAACATTGCTGTTAATGGGGTTCTTGAGCATCCAGCTACGAATCCGCCCATTCCTGCAAAAATATAGGTTGTTGGAACGTGGCCCGTCAATGTTTCTACTCCTATACCGCTGGCTAATCCTATCGCTCCTCCTAGGGTGAGCATTGGATAAAATAAACCACCTGGAGCTCCAGAAGCGGCTGCCAAACCAGATGCAAAAAACAAAATTAAAAATATACTTATTGCAAGCATGAAACTACTACTTCCATTAACAATAATCTTTTGTAATCCTTCGATGTTGTGAAAACTATCTGGAATTATTGAATAAATTGAGCCAAGTAACAATCCAGACAAGGTCATTCTTTGAATAGTTTTATTTTTAAACCATTTGTTTCCTAGCACTTGCATTTTTAAAACATATTGGCAATATATTTCTGCTAACATTCCAAGTAAGATTCCTAAAATTATTAGGTATAAAAAATCTATCGGAAAGAATTCGATTACTGGCGTATATGCTCTCTCTAATTGAAAACCTAAATGATTAACAAATCCACCAGCTTTTTGATCTAGTCCAATCGCTTGCAAAATATCAGCGCAACTATCAGCCCAGAATGTTGTTACTACTACAAGTAAGAGGACTACTGGTCTAGCTGAATTTAGAAGTTCTTCAATTGCATAAACAAACCCTCCAATAGGTGCACTGAAAATTGCTGCAATTCCAGCTCCTCCTCCTGCTGCAACTATGACTCTACGAAATGAAATAGGGGCTTTTAACCATTTTGCCATTTTCCAGGCAACAGATCCTCCCATTTGTACTGCTGGGCCTTCTGGACCTAGTGGAAATCCACTTCCAATAGCAATTATTCCAGCAAAAAGTTTTACGATTCCAACTCTTAATCCCATAGGGACTGGCTTATGGCGCAGAAATGCAATGATGTGACTTACGCCTGCTCCTTTTGCTGCAGGGGCAAAATTTTGAATGAGCGATCCTGAAATCAAGCCTCCTAAGGCTCCTAATATTGGTAGTACTATCCATCTAGGCCTATAAGCAATAAGATTTGATCGATAATCTTCTAATGCATGAATTCCTGTTTTAAATAATATTCCCGTTAATGCTGCTCCGAGACCAGTAAGTATGAGAGCAAGAATTACATTTAGCCATTTCCTTTGAAGAAGTTTTTTTATGCTTTGACTTGATTTTTTGCTAACGGAATTTTGACTTTTGATCATTTAATTCAATTTAGGTTTGTAAAATAAGTGCCTCTTCTTCTTTTGTTATTACACGGCCATCTTCTATAAAGTTTGGTATTTCATCAAAGTTTAAGTATCTGTATATTTCGTCAGTAAAAGGGGAAACTTTTTTGGAAGCTATTGCAAGATATTCATCAGTTGTAGGTATATGACCCAACAAAGCGCAAACAGCCGCCAGTTCTGCACTTCCTAAGAACACCTGAGCTCCTTTCCCTAATCTGTTGTTGAAATTTCTTGTACTGGTTGAAAAAACAGTTGAGTTATCTTCTACACGAGCTTGATTGCCCATGCATAGAGAACAACCAGGCATTTCCATTCTGCTACCAGCTTTTTCAAAGATCTCGTAGTATCCTTCTTTTTTCAAAATTTCCTCGTCCATTCGTGTTGGCGGACATACCCATAATCGTGCTGCTATTTTCCCTTCTCCTTCAAGAATTTTTGCAGCGGCTCGATAATGACCAATATTAGTCATACACGAACCTATAAAAACTTCTTTAATTCGAGTGCCTGCGACTTCGCTTACTAGTTTGACGTTATCAGGATCATTAGGACAAGCTAAAACAGGTTCTTTTAGTTCATTCAAGTCTATTTCGATGATTTCTGAGTATTGAGCATTTGAGTCAGCTGAAAGTAAATCTGGTTTTTTTAACCAATCTTCCATTTCTTTAATTCTTCTACTTATTGTTCTTGCGTCTTTATATCCCCTAGCAATCATATTTTTAAGTAAAACAATATTGCTTTTTAAATATTCATTGATTGTTGATTCAGAGAGTTGAATAGTACATCCAGCACAAGATCTTTCTGCACTTGCATCAGTTAACTCAAAGGCTTGCTCTAATTTTAGGTTTGGTAGACCTTCAATTTCTAATATTTTTCCATTAAACACATTGACTTTATTCGCTTTTGCGACGGTCAGAAGACCTTGCTGTATAGCCATCCATGGAATTGCATTAACTACATCTCTTAAAGTGACGCCAGTTTGTAAAGACCCTTTAAAACGTACAAGAACTGATTCCGGCATATCCAAAGGCATGGAACCAATGGCTGCAGCGAATGCCACAACTCCCGAACCTCCTGGAAATGAGATGCCCAATGGGAAGCGTGTATGACTATCGCCACCTGTCCCGACTGTGTCCGGTAAAAGCATCCTATTTAGCCAACTGTGAATAATTCCATCACCGGGTTTTAATGCTATTCCTCCTCTTTCAGCAAAAAAATCTGGGAGTTCTTTTTGAGTTTTGATATCAACCGGCTTGGGATATGCTGCTGTGTGACAGAAACTCTGCATAACTAAATCAGCAGAAAATCCTAAACAGGCTAACTCTTTCATTTCATCTCTAGTCATCGGACCAGTAGTATCTTGACTACCCACTGTTGTCATTATTGGCTCACAACTTGCACCAGGGAGCACGCCTTCTAAACCGCAAGCTTTTCCAACAATTTTTTGAGCTTGTGTAAACCCATACTTTGATGCAGGTGGTTGACCAGGACGAATAAAAAGCGTAGAGGGAGGAAGTTTTAATTTTGTTCTAACTTTGTCTGTTAAAGCTCTTCCAATCATTAAAGGAATTCGCCCACCTGCTCTTACTTCATCAGTAATAGTTTGTGGTTTTAAGTCAAATTTTGATAGAAGTTCTCCACTATTTGTCTCATTTTTACATCTTCTAACTTCTCCTTTATAAGGAAAAATTGTAATTACATCTCCTGTTTTGAGATTGCTTACATCGCATTCAATTGGAAGTGCACCTGAATCTTCAGCAGTATTAAAGAAAATAGGAGCAATTTTGCCTCCTATTACAACTCCACTTCCTCGTTTATTTGGTACGTGAGGTATGTCTTGTCCTGTATGCCAAAGGACAGAGTTTATTGCTGACTTTCGGGAGCTTCCTGTTCCAACTACATCGCCAACATATGCAATCGAATATCCTTTTTCTTTTAATTGTTTAATAGTGCTTAAACCATTTGGATCTCGAGTCTCTAGCATCGCTAGAGCATGTAAAGGAATATCTGGTCTTGTTGTGGCATGAGTTGCGGGAGAGAGGTCGTCTGTATTTGTTTCTCCTTCAACTTTAAATACTGTTACTGTTATTTCTTCAGCTAATGGTTGTTTGTTGGTGAACCATTCGCCATTGGACCAGCTATTTATAACTTTTTCTGCATAAATATTATTTTTTGCTAATTCTAAAATATCATTTAGTGCATCATAAACTAAAAGAGTATTACTCAATGCTTCACAGGCTGAAGCAGCTAATTCTGTATTATTGGATTTTAGTATTTCAATTAATGCTCCTACATTATACCCGCCAATCATGGTACCCAAAAGCTCAGTTGCTTTTAAAGGACTTACTAACGGACTTTTTGATTCTTCTTGAGCAATTGAGCTAAGCCAAGTCGCTTTTACATAAGAGGCTTGATCAACTCCAGGAGGAATTCGATTAACAAGAAGATCAAGTAAGAAGTTTTGATCGAACTCTTTAGTTGGTTTTTCTAATAACTCTGTTAAATCTTTAGTCTGTTTTGCATCTAAAGGAAGCGGAGGGATCCCTAAGGCTTCTCTTTCTGCAACATGTGATAAGTAATTTTTAAGCATTTTTAAATCTCAATAGAGAATGTATTTGAGTGAGGGCCTTTTGTTTTCATTGTTTACAACCGCATGTTTCTTGAATAAACATTCAGATAATGCAACTTATTACCCCCCTATGACTGATACTTCTCTAATCTTATATCTATGATCAAGCTTTAAATGTCCACCTCATCATATTTTTCAATGGTGGATAGCACCTCTGACCTTCATGTAGTCGAGACTCGTCCATTAATGTCACCAGCATTAATTCATAGAGATTTGCCTTTAGATAAGGCATCCTCTGGAGTTGTCTCTACTACTCGAAACAAGATTCAATCAATTGTTCATGGTAATGATTCAAGAATTTTGGTGATTGTTGGACCATGTTCGGTTCATGATGTTGATGCTGCTATTGAATATGCAAATCGTTTAGCTCCATTGAGAGAGAAATATAGTCAAAAGCTTGAGATTGTCATGCGTGTTTATTTTGAGAAACCACGTACAACTGTTGGTTGGAAAGGACTCATTAATGACCCTCATCTTGATAATTCTTACGATATTAATACTGGTTTAAGAAAGGCAAGAGCTCTATTACTTGATTTAGCAAAAAAAGGAATGCCTGCAGCAACTGAATTACTTGATCCAGTCGTCCCTCAATATATTGCTGATTTAATTAGTTGGACTGCTATTGGAGCAAGAACGACAGAGAGTCAGACTCATCGTGAAATGGCTTCTGGATTATCAATGCCAGTTGGTTATAAGAATGGTACTGATGGGACGGCAACGATAGCGATTAATGCAATGCAAGCTGCTTCCAAACCTCATCATTTTTTAGGAATCAATAACGATGGTCACGCTTCGATAGTGAGCACTACAGGCAATCCAGATGGACATCTTGTTTTAAGAGGTGGCAAGAATGGAACTAATTATCATCTTGATGCAATTAATTTAATTGCGGATGAATTGGAACAATCTAAGATGCCTGGAAAAGTCATGGTTGATTGTAGTCATGGCAACTCAAATAAAGATTTTCGTAGACAATCAGATGTTTTACGGGATGTTGCATCACAATTAAAAGGTGGATCAAAGAATGTAATGGGCGTAATGATTGAAAGTCATCTTGTTGAAGGCAATCAGAAGTTAAATTCAGATTTGTCAAAACTTACTTATGGGCAAAGTGTTACGGATGCATGCATAAATTTTTCTACAACTGAAATTTTATTAGAGGAACTAGCTGAATCAGTTAAATAAATTTACTTAGTTTTTATATTCCTACTAACCATATCCCTATACAAGTTACTCCAATAGGAACAGTTAAATTGTCAATACCCCAAGGACTTATTTGTTCTAAAAAAGTTGCTATTATCGAAATGACTATAATTTCTAGAGGTTGTATGCCTAAATTATTTGTTGAAGAGATAATTGAAGTCGTTATAGCTACTACAGAACCCATTGTTAATGTTCCCATAATCGATTTCGTTTGACCCAGTATTGACCATTTATGAGAGTTAATAGACCTTCCGATTAAACCTGCTAATCCATCGCCAAAAGCCATTGAAAGTACTCCTATGGAAATAGATGATGCATAGCGAGGCCAGAAAAGTAAAAGTAAAAGTGTGATACTGATACCATATGCAATTGTTCCAAAACTTTTTCTTTCGATATCCTCAATTGCAGGTAATAAACGATATTGATAATTAACACCTAAGGCTATGGTGATTAATAATGCAGTTAAGAAGGCTATATTTTTTGGAATATTAAATAACCATGCCAAAAGAATTACAGGCCCTGTTCCAATATGAATAATTTTTCTACTTAACTCTTCTTTCTTAGGAAAATATCTTTTACATAAAAATGCAATTGATAAAATTATAATTATCCATAATGCAATAACAAAAATAGCTATTTGAATAGGCAATGTTTAAGCAGCATTTTGATGAGTAGTCATTACCCTCAATTTTAAAATTGCTTTTGCCTCAAGTTGTCTTACACGCTCTCTCGAAACATTTATTTGTCTTCCAATTTCAGCAAGAGTAAGTGGTTCTTCTCCATCGAGGCCAAAGCGCAGTCTCATTATTTTTTGCTCTCTCTCATTTAATTGAGATAACCATCCTCCAAGGTGTTCTTTTTGAATACTTCTATCCATCCCTTCCATGGGCTCATCAGAATTTGGGTCTGGAATTAGCTCTCCAAGAGTACTACGATCTTCTTCTCCTCTTGCATGAGCATCAAGAGACGCACATGGCGCACTTTGCGTCACAAGATCTTCAAGGTCTTGTGCTTCGATTCCCATTGCGTTTGCCAATTCTAGTCTATTTGGCTGCCTACCAAATCGATGAGATAATTCACGCGATATACGGCGCATTTTTGAAAGTTTTTCGCTGATATGTATTGGCAGTCGAATGGTTCTTGCACTGTTATCAATGGCACGAGTCATGCCTTGTCTTATCCACCAGTATGCATAGGTTGAGAATTTATAACCCATTGCAGGATCAAATTTATCAACAGCTCTTTCTAACCCAATTGCACCTTCTTGAACTAAATCAAGTAATTCGAGACCTTGATTTTGATATTTTTTTGCAACGCTTACAACAAGTCTCAGATTTGCAGCCATCATGCGGTCTCTTGCCCGCTTACCCATTTTTATTTTGTGTTTCTGACGAGTAGAGCGTTCCTCAAGGGGAAGATCCAACAAATCTTTCATTTGTTGGACGTGATGAGCAAGTTCAATTTCTTCTGCTGGAGTAAGAAGTGGGACTCTTCCAATACTTGTGAGATAGAAACCTATCGCATCAGTTGCTAAGCGATTGCTTTGTCTTCTAGAACTTCGAGATTTTTGACTACTTACAGTCGATGTAGATAGTTTTTGATTTGTGCTTGCCAAATTGGACTTGTCTGATGAAATATCAGAAATTTCCTTGGCAGATTCCAGCGGGATCCCCATCACCCTGGCCTCTTGAAATTAGATTTATTAAGAAGTTAGCACTTATCAGGAGAAGTTGACTAATTGAAACGAAAAATTCATGACTTTTTGCCTAATTAGGTATAAAGCGCATCAAAAATATAGATTAAATGTTTTGAAAAAAATTTTGAAATTCTTAGTTTTCTTCTTTTTTGTATAGCTTAATAATTTTTTCTTGAATATATTTTTTCTTATCATTCAAAATTTGATTTTTGGTGTAGCTACCATCACTTTGCATTTGCCAAGAGTCTTTATTTGCTTCTAAATAAGAATCTAATAAATGTTTAATTTCTTTTTTAATTTGATTGTCTTCAATAGGTGTAACAGCTTCAACTCTTCTATCTAAATTACGCCTCATCCAATCTGCACTGCCAATAAATACTTCTGCATTTCCATCGTTATTAAACCAAAAGATTCTTGAATGCTCCAAAAACCTACCAATAATGCTTGTTACTTTTATATTTTCGCTTAAGCCTTCTTTCTGAGGATACAGGCAGCACATTCCTCTAATTATAAGTTCTATTTTTACTCCTTCCTGTGATGCTATGTAGAGTAGTTTTATAATTTCTGGATCTACTAGGGAATTCATTTTGGCTATTATCTTTGCTGGAAAACCATTTTTTGCATAATTTATTTCTCTTTTTATTAGTTTTTCTATTCCATTCCTAAGAGTTACCGGAGCAACTAATAATTTTCTGTAGGATTGTTGTTTAGCAAATCCAGTCAGATAATTAAATAATTCAATAAGATCTTGACCAAGTTCAGGCTGACAAGATAGCAAGCCAAAATCTGTATATGTTTTAGACGTTTTTGAATTATAATTGCCAGTCCCAATATGAAAGTATGTTCTTAATCTGTTTTTTTCTTTTCTTATGATCAAAGCGATTTTTGTATGAGTTTTTAGTCCAATGACTCCATATACAACATGAACTCCAGCTTGCTCTAATTGTTTTGCCCATTGGATATTATTATCTTCATCAAATCTTGCTTTTAGTTCAACTAGAGCCATTACTTGCTTTCCTTTTTCAGCGGCTCTTATTAATGCATCAATAATTAAAGAGTCTTTGGAAATTCTATACAAGGTCATTTTGATTCCCATTACTTGCTTATCTTCAGCAGCTTGATTAATAAACTCCTCGACTGACGTCGAGAAAAGATTGTATGGGTGATGGACTAGTAAATCACTACGGCGAATAATGGAGAATATACTTTTAAAATTATTTTTATTTCTAATATCTAATTCTTCATGTTCTCGCAACTGACTATTTTTGAGTAAATTATGAGTAATGCCTTGATGCTCTTTAAATTTTAATTTTGGAAGATTGAAGGTTGTTAATTCTATTAATTCATCTAATGCTAGTAAACCCTCAATTTGATATAAATTTTCTTTGTCAATATTCATCCCTTCTTGTAAAAGATCAAGAATTACTCTAGGCGTATTTATAGAGACTTCTAGCCTTACTACTTCACCCCCTTTTCGACGTTTGCGTAAACCTTCTTCTAGAGCGCTCATTAAATCATCAGCTTCAATGTCTCGAAGCTCTAGATCAGCATCTCTTGTAACGCGAAAGAAAGAATATTCTTTAACATTCATTCCAGGGAAAAGCATGGATAGATTATTTGCAATAATTTGCTCAATGGCAATTCCTGTATATATTGTTGATTTATGATCGTGTAGTTCAATTGGAATACTTATAAATCTAGAAATACTCTCTCCAGGGATTTTGATACGGGTGAATTGTTCTTTATCTGATTCAGTGTCGACGATAGTTGCAGCTAAATTTAGACTAAGATTACTTATAAAAGGGAATGGATGTGAAGGGTCAACTGCTAATGGGGTTAGAATCGGAAAAATTGCATTTGTAAAATAATTATCTATCCAAACTTTTTGCCTTTGATTTAATTCTTTATATTCAAGTATAAATATATTATCTTTCTTAAAGTCCTCTTCTATATATTGTTTTGTTTTGTTTTGTTGCGTCTTTAAAATAGGATCTAAATAGTTTCTAATTTCAATAAGTTGTTCTTCAGGAGATCTTCCATCTTGGCTTCTTTTTGATATTCCCCCTTCTACTTGTGACTTTAATGAAGCAACTCTAACCATAAAAAACTCATCTAAATTATTGCTAAAGATTGAACTGAATTTAATTTTTTCTAGTAATGGTGTTTCCTCCTCTATAGCAAGTTCTAAAACACGTTTATTAAAATCTATCCAACTCAGTTCACGATTAATATAAGTTTCATTATTAATTTTTGTGCCAGTCATATCTATAACCAATTTATTAAATTTCTAATGATTATTTTAATATCTTGATCATCTATCAGTCTAGGAGATAACTTTTTGTCTGGTGAGACTTTTTCCTGAAATTAAAAACATAACAAATAATAGAAGCAATATAGTCCCAACAAATGGACTTCTAGGGCCAAAAAGATCATATGATCGACCTGCGGCTATGGCCCCAAGAAAAGTTCCAAGACTTTGTAAACCCTGCAGATTTCCTAATACTGCTCCTTGACCTATAGAGCTAAGTCTTCTCGAGATTAGTGCTCTTAAACTAGGAGTTACTAGTCCAGTACCCATTGCAAGGATTGCGACTCCACTAAATACAAGAGGAATTGAAGTGTCTATATTTGCGAGAGTCAAAAGAATACATCCTGTCATTACAAAGCCAATACCGGTAAAAGTTAATCTTGATTCCCCAAATCTTTTCACCAGAGGTCCAATTAGTCCTCCTTGGACAATCATCGCGATAACTCCGACTACAATAAAAGCTGCACTACATAATTCAGGACTCCATTCAAATTTTTCTTTCAAATAAAGGACTAAAACAGCTGTAAAGCCATTAAATGCCATAAAGAAAATAAAAAATGATAAGCAAAGTCTTCTAGCTAAGGGGTTTTTAAATACAATTAGTAGTTGACTAATTGGGTTTAAATCTCTTTTTCTTGGTAATAAATTTCTTTTGTTTGTGGGCAGTGTTTCAGGTAAAAACCAAATAACAAAAATAAGATTAAATATTGCAAATCCGCTTGCGACCCATACCGGTAAAGTAACACTAAATTTAGCTAGGGCTGTTCCTAAGCCTGGTCCAAGAATAAAACCTAAACCAAACGCTACTCCTATTAAACCAAAAGTTTTTGCGCGATTTTCGGGAGTTGATATATCTGCAAGTATTGTAGTAGCGGTAGCTGCTGTACCACCACTTATACCATCAATTATTCTGGCTAAAAATAGTAAAGATAAAGGTACAGTTGAGGCCCAAATAGGTAAATAATTATCCCAATTCAGGCTTACAGTTAATGCAAATAGACAGATTCCTATTACTGAACCTGATACACATGTGATCATGATCGGCTTACGACCGAAACGATCACTCATAGCTCCAATAAATGGGGCTGCAGCAAACTGAGATATTGCATAAGTTCCAGTAAGAAAACCAAGAGTTGTAGCGCTTGTGGTGAATTGCTCTAGTAAAAAAGGTAATAAAGGCAAAACAATAGTTTCACCTAATCGATCATCTAGAAGTGTTATGAAAGCTCCTAAAAGTGTGGGAATTTTTAGCCTTCTCAAAGCAAATAGCTCATAATTTATTCACCCTCTCATACTGTTAGAGAACTTGGCTTCATTTAATAGAAACAGTCTAAATCGATATTTGCGACCTTGCGAGAGTTCTGATGAAATAGCTTTAAGAGAAGTTTATGAAGATGCTATTCGAACTTGCGATAAATCCTTGTACAGCCAAGAACAGATTGAAGCGTGGTCAGCTTTAGCGTATCTTCCTGGGATCTTAGATAAACCTTTGAAGCAAGGCGTGGGCTGGGTGAGTTGTGTTAATCAATCGATTGAAGCATTTGCATTGAAATATCCCCATAATCGCTTGGCATTACTTTATTGTCGAGGACGCTCGTCTCGGCAGGGGCACGCTACAGCTCTATTACATCAAATTGAGGAAGATACTCTCAAAGATAGACCTATTAATTTAAAAACGGAGGCAAGTTTATGTAGTTATCAACTACTTTTACGTCATGGATGGATAATTGTTGCTCCTGAGGAAATTCAAATAGGTGGCGTTCATTTTTCTCGTTATTTAATGGAAAAAACTTTTTATTAAATGTATGTTTAACAAGTTTTTATGAATCAATATTTTTGTCTCTCCAATCAATTATTTTTTTTAAGTATTGAATAGCAGATCCTGAGTGGATTACTTCTTTAGCTTTATTGATTCCTTCTTTAAGATCAGAGCTTATGCCTGCATAAAAAAAGTAAATACCAGCATTCCACTCTATCGCTTTAGTTAAAGGGCCCTCGCCATTGAGAGCTTGTAAAGCATATCTTTGCCATTCTTCGATGTCGTTCCATTCAATATCTTTTCCTGCACATGCATAGTCTTTGGGATAAAACACTTTTCTAGTTCCATGTTGATTTTTGTAATGTCCAATTGTTGATGAACGACTTATTGAAAGATCTATTCCGCCTTCAAGTCCTTTTATAGTAATTACATTATTTTCTCCCATAAGCTCTAAGGTCTTCCAATGTCTTTCTTCAGTGGGAGAATGAACATAGCCACTGATATGTAGATGATTTCCTTGATGACATGTCCAGATTAATTCCATACTTGCTAGAGGTGGTCGCTTACCTATTTGATCTCTATAAGGAATTAAATTTTCAGCTAGCGGAAAATGATCTGGCTGATGTATTAAAGCTAGGTCGTTATGGTTGAAAAAACTTTGCAGTTGTTCTATGGATAGACCAGTTAAATTTATTCCTAAGGCTTGAAAGAGTTCGTTATGGGTAACGCCATATTTCACTGGCATACGAGAACCACCATGCAAAATAACAGGCTGTTTCTGAGTTAGTAATAGTAAAGTTGTTAGAGGGTAGATTGGTGCTGTTTTTTTTCGACCATCAAAAGGCATCCCAAAAAATATAGGTTGACGTTGATTACTGGATGATTGAATCTTTGGTCCAAGTTCTATATAGGCATCAATCATCCCGGCTAATTCTTCAGGGATAGGACGTCTAATTCTATGCGCAATCATGAAGCCACCAATTTGTGCTGCGCTTGCTTCTTTTTTTAGCATCAGCTTAATAGCTGATTTAGTTTCTTCTCGAGTAAGACTTTTCCCTGTGAACTCACCACTACCTATTTTTTTTAAATAGGTTTTAAATTCTTCGTAGTTGTTTGACATAGGAATTCTTTCTCAATAGGAAGTGTTGTCCCCAATTTTTTATTGAATATTGACGATTTCTTTTACGTATTTAACAAATCCTTTTTCATCGTTTTCAATTGGTTGATTGACAGGATTCACTGGAGCCACAATTACAGCACTTGCTTTTAGTTCAGGCTGTTTAGATACGGGACATGATTGTTCATGCATTAAGTTATTTGTTTCACAGTGATTTGTTTGAGTGAAGCCCCAGTGCATTGGAAGAAAAACTGTGCCTCGACGTATACGATCGGTTTCTTTTACACGTACTGTAAGATGTCCTCGACGAGAATTAAGAGCAGATAACTCACCATCTTTGATATTCATATCTTTTGCATCCATAGGATGAATTTCCAGTAAAGGTTCAGGGTGCATTTTATTGAGCCGATTTACTTTCCCAGTACGAGTCATGGTATGCCATTGTCCCAGGTAACGCCCAACAGTTAAGACTAACGGGTACATATCGCATGGAGGTTCAGCGATTCCCATAGGTTGCTTAGTGTAAAATTGGGCTCGACCATTAGGTGTTGCAAACCTTTTATCTTCATAAAGTCGCTTGGCTTCTTTCGTAGGATTACTTCCTTTTGGAAATGGCCACTGCTGGGGACCAATACTTTTTAGTAATTCATGATTAAGTCCCGAACTATCACAAAGACGCCCATGAGTCAGAGCTGTGAATTCTGAATATACCTCAGAAGAAGAACTGTAAGTAAACTGATCAATAAATCCAAGTTTTTGGCCTACTTCAGCAAAGATCTCCCAATCTGGACGACTTTGACCAAAGCAAGGACGAAAAGCTGGACAATAAGTAATTCGCCTTTCTGAGTTAGTCATTACACCGGCTTTCTCACTCCACTGAGCAGCGGGTAATAATAGGTGGGCGTAATGAGAGGTTTCAGTATTTACATATGCTTCAGATAAAACAACCAGTGAACAGTTTTTGATTGCTGCTTTCACTCGATTTAGATCAGGCATGCTTACAAGTGGGTTAGTTGCAGCCACCCACCAAAGATCTATTTCTCCTTTTTCCATTGCTTCAATTTGTTGCCAGGCATTTAGACCTGGTTCTTCAGAAATACTTCCAGCCGGAAAATCCCAGTGATTTTCGACTACTTGTCTATGTTTTTTACTAGCAATTTGTCTATAACCAGGTAGTAGATGAGATAGGCCTCCTGCTTCACGTCCTCCCATAGCATTTGGTTGACCTGTAAGTGAGAAAGGTCCTGCTCCTTCTTTCCCAATTTGTCCTGTAAGAAGATGTAGATTGATAAGGCCGCCAACAACTGCAGTACCTTCTCTGCGTTGATTTACACCCATTGACCAAAGACTGAGCACCCTTTCGTGATGATTAAATATATTAGCTACTTCTTCTAATTTTTTTTCTGGTATACCACAAAAGCGAGCAACTTTTCGTGGTGTCCAATTTTTGACAATCTCTAAGAATTCGGAATATTGATCTGTATGATTTTCTATAAATTCTGTATTTTGCCCATTCTTTTTCAGAACCAAATGGGCAATACCATATAACAGAGCTAAGTCACTGCCGGAAGCAATAGGTAAATAAATGTCTGCAGCTTTTGCAGTGTCGGTTAATCTTGGATCTATAACAATAATTTTTACTTTATCACGATGTTGTTTTTTCCTTTTGAGTAGACGTTGAAAAAGTACTGGATGGCATTCCGCAGTATTAGTGCCAATAAGGAATGCAACGGTATAGTGATCAAGATCTTCATAACAACAAGGAGGGCCATCTGATCCAAGACTTAAATTATATCCAGCCACAGCTGAGCTCATGCATAGTCTTGAATTTGCATCAAAATTATTTGTACCTAAAGCTCCTTTGAGTAATTTTTGAGCAATATAGTAGTCTTCAGTATGAAATTGTCCAGAACCATACATCGCTATAGAGTTTGGACCTTTTTTGTTTAAACTTTTTTTGATCTGTGAAACTATCTTATCTGTAGCTTCATTCCAGCTAATTGGTTGATATTTATCATTGAAATTATCTCGATACAGAGGTTGATTTAGTCTCCCTGGAGATAAGGTTTCTCCTACGGTTGCACCTTTAATACATATTTGTCCAAGGTTGGATGGATGATTACGATCTCCTCTAGATCTCCACATCGGATAACCATCTGCATCTCTACGGACTGCCTTTCCGATTTCAGCTGGTGGTTGCATTTCTAGACCACATCCAACTCCACAATATGGACATTGAGTAGTTAAATTTTTAATTTTCTCTGTCATCTCAATTCAATGAGATAAGAAAATAACACCTTGGGTAGTTAGTTACCCAAGGTGTTGATTGAAAATTGATTAATATTTTATGCAATTTCCCCTTCATGTAATTCATCGAAGGATCCTTTTGGTTCTTTAAGAAAGAAAAAGCACATGAACGCAACTATCAGCCCTGCTATGCCTAAGATTTGGAAAAAGGCACTATTGGAATTAGCAATTATCTCTGCTGTAGTTTCTCCACCTCCACTCATCCACATAGGTAGAAGACTAAAAATAGTTAGATAAGTAACTGCTCCTACGTTGCCATAGGCACCAACAAGACCAGCGACCTGTCCAGTAACTCTTCGTTTAACAAGTGGCACTAGAGCAAAAGTAGCGCCTTCACCTGCTTGAACAAAGAAGGAAGCAAGCATTGTTATGAACAATGCGACGATAATTCCACTTACACCTGAAAAAGTACCAGGTTTGATCCAACTCATGACAAGGTATCCAATTCCTAGGCCTCCGGTTAGGAAACTCATGGTATTTTTTCTACTTCCGAGCTTGTCAGAAATTAGACCTCCAGCTGGACGTGCAACAAGGTTAACGAAAGCAAAGGAGGAGGCTAGAATACCTGCTGTTGCTTTCGGTAAATCAAATGTTGTCTCAAAAAAAGTAGGTAACATTGAAACAACTGCCAGCTCAGAACCAAAATTCACAATATATGTGAGTTCAAGAATTGCTACTTGTTTGAATTCATAACGGTCTTCTTTTGGATAATTTTTAGTTCCTGCAATTAATTCTGAGTTTGTACGAATAATCCCCCAAGTCTGAAAAGCGAACCAAATTAAAACAGCGAAAAGAGCTAATGGATATGTTCCCGCATCAAGGAAACCAACTTTCTTTAACCTCCAACATAAAACAGAAAGTATGGCTGCAAACGGCACATTCATACCCAAAAGCCCCCAAAAATCTCGCATAGAAGTGACTTCTAGACCAGCTGTTTTAGTTGGGCGCTGATAAATTTTTCCAGGAGGAGTATCTCTGACATTAAAGAAATAAAATATTCCAT
>CACPLK010000015.1 GCA_902634795.1 uncultured Prochlorococcus sp.
CAGAAATTTGACTAGCAATCTTTGTAGGAATATTAAAAAGGGGTTTTTGCATAGAATCCGAAATTTTGTTGGAGAATAAAGAGGAAATCAAATTAGGATTCTTCGACAGCTCTTCCAAAAAGACAATTTTTATAGATTTTGCCAAAGTTGTATCTGCCCAATTCTCAATTATTTGGACTTGAGAGGCTTCCTTTAGACCCTCTGGAATTAATTTTGGTTCTATTTCAATTTTCTCTAAGTGTCGTATTATTGATCTTGAATCATGGATTATTGTTTCGTTATCAAAAAGCACGGGTAATTTTTTTTGTCCTGTTTTTTGAAAGATATCTATTTGCCCAACGGCTGGAGTTATCTCAACGGTTCGATATTCAAGCTTTTTTGCAGCCAAAGCCATTCTTACTTTCAAGCAATAAGGTGAGTGCCTAAATTGATGAAGTTCCAACATTTTAGGTTCCTTCAAATGGTTAGCAGAGTAGCTATTAATTCAGTCTTTTGGTGGTGAAAAATGGGTGAGTTTTTTTCTAATGTTTCTAGATATCCAAAATATCTCATCACGATAATCTTGGGGGTTTTCACAGCTGCAATTTCTCCATTAATTAAACGAGGTAGTAATCCGATCACAGCGATAGCTCTCGTTGGGGCGTTGTTAAGCGGACTGCTGACAATAGTTTTCTTATTAAAGGCTATGGCTTTCCCTGAAGCAATTACTTAGTTATGGCTAATTCAAGAAGGGTGGAAAAATTAGCAGCTTTACTAAAAAGAGAAGTTAGTGAGCTTTTAGTTAATGGGATTAGAGATGAAAGAATTCATCAAGCTATGATTACCATTACATCTGTTGAAGTTTCAGGTGATTTACAGCATGCAAAAATTTTTATCAGTCTTTTTGGTGAAGAGAAAAAAAAGGATGAAGTATTAGTTGGTTTAGAGGAAGCAAAGGGATTTATTCGTGCTGAGCTTTCTCAAAGACTTCAAATGAGAAGATCTCCTGAGCTTGTATTTAAGATTGATAAAGGTATGACAAAAGGTCCTGCAGTTTTAGATCTTCTCAATGCATTAGAACTTGAACGTAAAAGTAAAGACTTATAGATCAATCAAAATTCTTGATGAATAAATCTGATCTTAGAAGACAAGTAGCTGAATTATTTATAGTTCGAGCAAGTGGATTTAATCTTGATTCGCAACGTCTATACCCTAACTTAGAGGAATCTAATTCAAATCTAAAAAGACTTTTAGAAGAAGGTGTTGGTGGAGTTATTGTTCTAGGAGGAACTGTAAAAGAATTAGAAATTCGTTGCAATATCTTGAAAAAATGGTCTGGTAAACCTCTTCTTTTATGTGCTGACATTGAGGAAGGTGTTGGTCAAAGATTTTATGGAGGAACAAAGTTTGTTCCTCCAATGGGTATTGCTCAGATTTATAAAAAAGATCAAACTTTAGCAATTTCTATGGCTGAGAAAATTGGATATTTTACTGGTAAAGAAGCAAAAAAAATTGGTTTAAATTGGCTATTAGCCCCAGTCTGTGATATCAATAATAATCCAAATAACCCAGTTATTAATCTAAGAGCTTGGGGAGAAGAGCCTGAAACAGTAAAAAGTTTAACTTGTGCTTTTTATAGGGGTGTTTCTAGATCAAAAATGCTGACTTGTGCAAAACATTTTCCTGGGCATGGAAATTCCGAAGTTGACTCTCACTTGGATTTGCCAGAAATACATAATGACTTATCTAAATTAGAGAAATTTGAGTTAATTCCATTTAAGTCTTTAATCAATCAAGGAGTAAATAGTGTCATGATCGGGCATTTACTTTTTCCAAAGATTGATCCTATTTTTCCTGCAACACTTTCAAAAAGAGTGGTTACTGATTTGTTACGGATCAAATTTAAATACGATGGTTTAGTAGTCAGTGATGCCTTAGTTATGAATGCAATAAAAAATAAATATAGTAGTGGTAAGTCTGCAGTTATGGCATTTGATGCAGGAATTGATTTGATTATGATGCCAAAAGATATTGATGAGGCAATTGATTCTCTTACCGATGCTTTTTATTCAGGAAAAATTTCTTTAGAAAGGTTAAGTATATCTAGAGAAAGAAGAAAAAAACAACTTGATTTAGTTAGCAAAGAAGATGATTTCAAAAAAGAAGATTTGAACAATAAAGATATTGAAAATAAATTTTTATTGGATGCATCTAAACTTAGTAATTCTATAATAAAAAATTCAATTTTTATCAGAAAAGAAAGTACTATAAAAGCTGAACTAAACGATATAAATCTCATACAAATTGATAATTTTGATCAAGTATCTAATAAAGTTGTTCCTGCATTAGATTTACCTAATGCAGTAGGTTTTAAAAATTTAATTATACATCCACTTGGTATCAGTCCATGGAAAAAAACTAATAAAAATTTTTTAGAATTGGGGCAATTTAGTAAAAGTAAGATTCTGGTTCAGCTTTTTGTAAGAGGTAAACCATTTATCGGATTAGATTATCATAATGATCATTGGATAAATGCTATAAAAGAATTAGAAGTTGAGCAAAGATTATCAGGAGTTATAATATATGGTTGTCCATATCTATTTGATAAAATAAAAAAAGCTATTAATAACTATATTCCTTTAGCTTATAGCCCTAGTCAAATAGAGGAAGCACAAAAACAAATTTTAAGTCGTATTTTGCAATCAAAAACAGCTCAAAAGAAAATTGATAAAAAATCAAGCATAGAATTTACCGATTAAAAATTGTTGGATTGAGAATTTAATCTTCAAGAAAAAACTTATTATTATTTAAATGACCGCATTGTTATTCTTTAGACTTCCTAGGAGTGAAGCATACAGAAATGGCTTTAAACGACAAGAAGATAATTATTACTCGTGCCCAAGAACAGACTTCAGAGGCTCGTAAGATCTTTATAAAAAATGGAGCTGAGGTATTTGATCTTCCTGCATTAGTTATTGGACCTCCGGATGACTGGGCTCCTTTGGATCATGCTTTAAAGAAAATCTCAACCTTTGATTGGATTATCTTTTCTAGCGCAAATGGTGTTAGAAATGTTGAAGATAGAATGAAAGAAATTGGCTTGTCTTTGTCGAAAATTTCTCAGACTATTCAAATTGCTGCTGTAGGAAGAAAGACAGCTTCTTTGTTATCAGATATGGATGCAAAGATTAGTTTTGTTCCTCCTAGTTTTGTGGCCGATAGCTTGGTTGACTATTTCCCTCAGAATCAAAAAGGTTTAAAACTATTTATTCCCAGAGTACAAACTGGCGGCAGATCAATATTATCTGACTCTTTTAAATTAAAAGGAGCAGAGGTTACTGAAGTAGCTGCTTATGAATCTTCTTGTCCTAAATATATACCTCAAAAGACTATAGAAGCTTTGAATAATGGAACAATAGATATTATTGCTTTTACTAGTGGTAAAACAGTAATAAATACAGTCAGCTTATTTAATAAATACTTTGGTGAAAACTGGTTTAAATTAATTGAAAAGATTAAACTTGTTTCGATTGGACCCCAAACAACTATTAGCTGTAAAAAACTTATTAGAAAACCTGATAAAGAGGCTGATCCGCATGATCTGGAAGGATTATTAAAAGCTTGTTTAGAATTAAATTTTAATTAAATTTAGGCTGATTTTTCGACGAGTTCTTTAAACCCGTCAAGATTTTTTTGTAATTCTTTTGTGACCATTCCTCCAAGAATATTTGCTTTCATTAGATTTGCTAAAACTTGAGGCAATTCATAAGATATTTTTAATTTAACCACAGTTTTAGAGCTCTCTTCATTATAAAAACGTACTGAACCCTTTGTAGGTAAACCTCCAACTGATTTCCATTCCAATTTCTCTGCTTCTACTCTTTCTGTGATTTGAGCTTTCCATTTGAAACGAAAGCCATTAGCTGCAAGTGTCCACTCTGTTAAATCAGGAAGTGTCGAGGTTTTTTGATCGACTGCCTTAACTGACTCAATCCAAGTCATCCACAAAGGCATCGAATCTAAATCACTCCAAAACCTCCAAACCAGTTCAACTGGAGCATGAATTTCACTTATCACAGTGTGATCAAGCCACTTTCCCATTTCTTAAGCAACCGAAGAATTTTTTGCTAGTGAAACAGACTTTGAGAGCATTGCTGAAGCAGCAAGATGTCCGCTCATTGTTGCTCCTTCCATAGAGTCAATGTAGTCCTGTTTTGTGTAACTGCCTGCTAAGAAGAAATTACTAAAAGAAGTTTTTTGATCTGGTCTATATGGCTCCATTCCAGGAGCCTCCCTGTAGAGAGAATGAGAGACCTTGACCACATTGCTCCACAAAAGCTTTAAACCTCTTGAAGAAGGGAAAAGTGTCCTGACCTGTAAATCAGTATGTTTTACAATTTCATCCGATGACTTGGTGATCCATGGATCTCCAGGGGTTAAAACGCATTGCAGTAAAGAGCCCTGACCTTCTTTTTTATAGTCTTCTGGGCTTGATAAAGCTAAATCTGCAAAACAACTAAAATCAGCATCGGCTGTGTATAACAAATTGTCTAAACCAGATGGACTTTTTAGGTTTACTTGAGCTTGTTCATTGTTGATCTCCGTTACCCAGCCATCGTATCTAAGTTGCACTGTCGCGACTGGTACAGCATCAAGCTTGAAAAGTGAGTCGAATTCTTTAAAACGTCTCCATGCTCTAGGAATTATTCTTTTAATCCCTGATACATCACAAGCAGCTAAATATTTGTCAGCTTGAATTTTTTTCTCACCCTCTGGTGTTTGAAGAGTTAATCCAGTCACAGATGGTTGGTCGGAACCCTCTGAATGAATTTCTTTAACAATATTCTCTAAGTGAAGTCTACCGCCTCTTTGTTCAATGTAATCGAGTATTGGCTTGGTGAGCCATTTGTGGGGTGAGCCCTTCAAAAGATTGAGCTTGGATGCCTCAGTTTTTGAAGCAAACATCATAAAAATGGTAAGCATGCATCTTGCTGAAATGGCTTCGCAATCAATGAATCCCAGAGCATATGCAATGGGATTCCACATCCTTTCGATACTATTTAGGCTTCCTCCATGGTTAAGAAACCATTGTTGAAAGCTTATAGAATCTAGTGACCGTATTGTTTTCATCGCACCCTCGTAGTCAATCAACCCTCTAACAATTGGACTTGTTCCAAGAGCAAGGGCATTCCTTAGTTTGTCAATCCAATTTAATTGAGGTGTAGTGAAGAATGCTTTTAAGCCGTTAAAAGGAGCTCCTGCAAAAAAACGAAAATCAAGTGATTTAATGTCACCGCCCTTGTTAACAAAAAGGTGAGTGTGTTCTTTTGGTAAAAGATTTTCAAATGCCCCTACTTTTCTCATTAAGGCAAAAAGATTGGCATAGTTGAAAAAGAACACATGCAAGCCCATCTCTATATGATTGCCATCGGAATCTTCCCAGCTTCCAACTTTGCCTCCCATAAATGGTTTTGCCTCATATAAGTCGACCTCATGTCCTTCATCAACAAGGTCAACTGCAGCAGTCAATCCTGCTAAACCTGCACCTATTATTGCGATTTTCACTCGTTTAATTAGATGGATACACTAACTCTATGAATAAAAACTCTTTTTTGGCACTTTTAAAATCGAATATAATTAATAGAGTGTTATTAAAGTTCAGAAAAAACAATGAGTGAATCAAACCCACCGCCTAAAACTCATAAAGCTCAAGATGGTAAGGGAGTACTTATTACCACTCCTGCATTGGATCAGTTGTCTAGACTTTGCAAAGAACAAGGATCAGGGAAATTATTGAGAGTAGGAGTACGTTCGGGTGGATGCAGTGGTATGAGTTACACAATGGACTTTGTGTCTACTGATGATATTCAAAAAGATGATGAAGTTTATGAATATTCAGTAGGTAGAAGTTCGTTTAAAGTAATTTGTGATCCAAAGAGCCTTTTATATATATATGGTATGCAGTTAGATTTCAGTACAGATTTAATTGGTGGAGGCTTTAACTTCACTAATCCTAATGCATCACAAACTTGTGGCTGTGGAAGTTCCTTTGCAGTTTAACTTTAAATAAAAGAATTTTAAATTAACAATGGATCAATCAGAGGAAAGTCTTTTTGAAGAAGCCCTAAATCGCTATAAAGCTGGGTCACCAGCAGATGAATTGATTGAAGATTTTCAGAAAATAACTTCTACTACTCCAAATAATGCTGCTGCATGGACATGCTTGTCTTGGTTGCAATTGTTATGTGATTCGCCTCAGGAAGCTTTGCGCTCTGCCAGATATGCAGTGAAACTTAACGGTCAAGATCCACAATCAAGAATAAACTTGAGTCTTGCATTATTAGAGACTAATTCTAAAGGAGTTAGGGATCATATTGATTATGTTAGAAGAGCTATGTTCTTGCTTCCTGAGTTAGAAAAAGAATTAAAAGAATCATTTGAAGATGGTCTTTCACGGAAACCTAATTGGAAAACATTACTTAAAATAAAAAATTGGTTAGACCTTTGATCTCTAATTAGATTCCGCTAAAAAAATTTAAGTCAATATTGTTTTAAAAGCGGCATTAATTGTGGGGAAACTGAATTTAAATTTGAGTTTATTCAACCTTTGAGGTTGTACATTTTGTCCCTCTAAAACTACACGAGCTCCATCTCCTAAAATTAACTTCAATATTGGCCCAGGAACTGCGAGAAGACTTGGTCTGCCAAGTGCTTGACCAAGTGAATTAGAGAACTCATTCATTCGTATAGGATTTGGTGCTACCCCATTAACGACACCTGACCAAGCAGAATTTTTCACACTTTCGTTAATAAGATTACAAAGATCTGTTCGGTGTATCCAGCTCATCCATTGTTTTCCATCTCCTATAGGACCTCCAAGACCAGCTCTAAAGATAGGAAGCATTTTTCCAAGTGCTCCGCCATCTTTAGCTAATACGATGCCAATTCTTACAATTAGAAGGCGAGTCGCTCTTGGTTTATTTTTCGCAAGAGATTCCCATTCTTTGCAGAGATTTGCTAGGAAATCGTCACCCTGATTATTTTCTTCAGTGAATTGGGTATGAGGATGTGAGCCATAAAAACCAATTGCCGATGCATTAATAAGAACTTTTGGGGGTTTTCTCAGATTTCGTAGACTTTCAACCAGATTCTTTGTTGTCTCTATGCGACTATTTGTAATTTCTTTACAGTGATCGGTAGTCCATCTTTTTTCAGCAATAGGTTCGCCAGCGAGATTGATAACCCCTTCGCAGCTTTTAAGCGAGTTTTGAATTTCTTCTTTATCCCAGGAAGAAGACTCAGCCGGATTCATTTTTATGACATTTATGCGTTGGTCATTAGCTAGGGCTTTTAGTTTTACTTTGGATTGTCTAGAAATGACTGTCAGGCTGTGCCCTTCTTTGATTAGCAAAGGAATTAATTCCCTTCCGATAAAACCAGTGCATCCAGTAAGTAGTAATTTCATGATTTCTCTAGTTAGATTTGATCAGCTTAGAGGGATTTTGATTGACTTATGGTATTGATCGATCAATAATATTTTCTTTATGGAATTTGCAATTAATTAATCACATGATTTTTATCATTTTGTTTTAACTGCTATTCTTTATTTGAATATTTCATTAAGTCATTAGTCTTTTTTATTAATTATTTAAAATGTCTGAACAAACTGTAAAAGTAGATGATTCACAATCATCTGCAAGGATACAAAAGAAATTTAGAAAAGGAGATCTTGTAAAAGTTGATCCTGAAAAATTTTCTAATAGTTTAGAATCTAAAGCAAGTGATACTAATTTACCTGAATATATTTTTCAAGGGCCTGGAGAAGTATTGTTGATTAAAGGTGATTATTGTCAAGTTAGGTGGAGAAGACCAGTACCTGATACTTGGATAAATTATGATCATATAGTCTCATATTAATAAAGATTTAAACTATAATATAAGCCATTCTTTTTTATTGGTTTGTAAAAATTTTCTTTTTTTCTTAGCAATAGCAATCATTGCCTTTCCATCATGGAGATAATTGTCCACATAGCCAATCGTGTATCGCTCTAATTCATTAATACCATCCTCAAGATGTGATAAGCAATGATATAGATCCAAACTAAAATCTCTAATCATTGAAGGACTTGCAAAAGATGTATAAATTTTTTTAATCTTAGTTATTTTGTTTTTACTTTCCTCAAGATATAAGCAGAAAGAATCCATTAATATTTGATCATATGGATCAGCTGATAAATCTCTTATTTTTGAACCTAAAGGATTAATTATTTGTCCTAATAATTTATCAATAGGGATGTATATATTCTGAAACCATTTTTTTATATCTTCAGATTTAGAATAATTATTAATTTTTCTTTTATATGTATCCTGGTTATAAACTTCTGAATTATTAAATTTATTTAAATTAAGATCTTTATGTTTTTTCTTTAATATTTCCCAAGCTGAGTTTACTTCTAGCATTATTGCTGAATCGCCTCCTTTGTCTGGGTGATGTATTTTTACAAGTTTTCTATATGCTTTTTTAATCTCTTCTAGTTGTGCGCTGGGATGAACTTTCAAAACTTGATATGGGTCTTTACTCATTGTTGAATCACTATTTCTTTTTAGAGGTACTCATTCCCTTTTACTGGGTTTGCGGGGATGGAAGTAAACATAGTTGTTGAGAGATATCTTTCACCAAAACTAGGAAGGATAACAACCAATCGTTTATTGGCAAACTCAGGTTGATTTCCTACTTTTAAAGCAGCGGCTAATGCAGCGCCACTGCTGACACCACTTAGCAATCCCTCTTCTTTAGCAAGTCTTCTTCCGATGTCCATTGCTTCATTATCATTGATTCTTATGACTTCATCAATTTGATTCATATCTAATACATTAGGAATGAAACCAGCACCAATGCCTTGTATCGCATGAGATCCAGGATTTCCTCCTGAGAGAACAGGGCTTGACGAAGGTTCTACCGCAAAAACTTTGATTTTTGGATTTTTTTGTTTTAAAAATTTGGCGCAACCAGTGATTGTTCCTCCTGTTCCTACTCCCGCAATTAATGCATCAAGTTTGCCTTCGCAATCTTCCCAAATTTCTTTAGCGGTTGTTTTTTCATGAATTTCAGGATTGGATAAATTGTCGAATTGCTGCAGCAAATAGGCATTAGGTATGGAAGCTACCAATTCCTTTGCTAGGTAAATAGCGCCTTGGATTCCCTCTTTGCCAGGAGTTAGTTGAAGCTCTGCTCCAAATGCTCTTAACATTGAGCGTCGCTCAGTACTCATTGTGTCAGGCATTGTAAGTATGAGCCGATAACCTTTTGCTGCCGCAACCATGGCCAATGCAATTCCCGTGTTTCCGCTAGTAGGTTCAATAAGAACAGTATGACCAGGTTTGATGGTGCCCTCTTTCTCCGCCGACTTCACCATTGCGCCCGCTATGCGATCTTTTACAGATGCTGTAGGGTTGAAACTTTCTAATTTGGCTATAATTTCCGCTTTACAATTAAATTCATTGGGTAATCGATTCAGTTTGACCAAAGGTGTTTGGCCAACTAAAGATGTTATGTCATTAGCAATTGTCATGATATTACTTTAAAAACTTAGATCAGTTTCGAGGCAAAAGTTATTTGATAATTCAATTCTTTTTTAATAATGCTTGAAAATTTGTTATTCAAAAGCTTTATTGGCCTTTTAGAGATATAAATAGATGGAATAATTTTTTGATATTGACCGAAAGCATTTCCCACAACTGTAGGCCTCCAATTTTATGGGTTTTTCTTTTTTGGACCATAGCTTGTGGAATTGCATTTGTCTCTCTTGGGAATTTGCCTTTAAGAGATTTTGATGAAGCAACTGTCGCAAGAGTTGCATTGGAATTAAACCAAAAAAGTGGACTAGAACGATTGCTGCCTTCTATTTGGGATAAACCCTATTTGAATAAACCCCCTGGATTGCATTGGATAATATCTTTTGCTATTGGAATTAGTCGAAATTTTCAAAATAGTTTTGATTTATTACCTTCTGAGTTTTGTATAAGATTTTTCCCAGCACTTTTTTCTACTTTTGTTGTTCCATTGGGTGCACTGATTCAGTGGAATTTGCGCCCTAAAGATCGAATAGCGTGTATTACTACATCTGCAATTCTATTGACCTTATTGCCAATTATTAGATATGGCAGAATGGCAATGTTGGATGGAACACAGCTCAGTGCTATTGCACTTTTATGGTTTTTCTTATCATCAATAAAAAATAATAGGTCTACTAAATTTAATTTACTTGGAGCTGGATTTGCATGTAGTTTTATGCTTTTACTTAAAGCTCCTGTAATTATTCCTGCACTATTTGCATCTTTATTACCTTTAATCTATGAATATAAATCAAAAAAATATTTTAATAGTTTTTCATGGCCTTGGTTCTTTTATGGACTAATTCCAGGTTGTGCTTGGCATGTATGGAACATCGTTTCATATGGTTCAGGAGCTTTCTGGTTATGGTGGGGCGATGGAGCAGGAAGAGTTTTATTTGAAAAAGGCTCAGGAAGTGACCTAGGAGTTTTGGTACCAATAATTGAAATATTTGAAGGTGGGTGGCCTTGGATTCTTGTTTGGCCAATTGGTTTTTTGTGGGCATGCTTGAGTCTTAATACTCGTTGGGGTATTTGGGCTTTTAGTACTCAGATAATTATTGCAGGAAGTATTTTACCTCTGAAAATGCAACTTCCTTGGTATATCCATCCATTTTGGTTGCCTTTCGCTTTAGTATGTGCCCCCCCAGTATCTTGGTTAATTCAAAGGAAAGAGAATGATTATACCTTCGCTAGAAATATATTAAGAAAAATTCCTTATGTATTATCTTTCATTGGAATATGTTTATTTGCTTTTTCTTTATTAATAAAATTAAATATTATCTACTTTGAAGAAGGTTACTTTGGTCCAATCTTTTCTATTAGTTCTGCTTGGTTTGTTGGAGGATTCTTATTAGCTAATTCAAGAAAGAATATTAGAAAATTTGGTTTTATTACGATGATTTTTGGGAGTATAATTGGCTTATTCTTTTTTGTAAGCTCTAGATTTTGGTTATGGGAAATTAATGAGAATTGGGATGTTAGGCCTGTAGCTGAATTTATATCTAAGTTCCCTGATCAAAAAATTTATATTAAAAATAGTTTTGAACGACCAAGTTTAAATTGGTATGCACGAAAACAAATCAAGAATTTTGATGAAAAAAATCAAATTAAATGCAAAGAAATTAAGAAAACTAATGATTGGGATCTTTATACATGTAATGATTAAATAAAATATTATTATTAACATATTTTTCACTTTTTTCACTTTTATTTGTAAGAATTATTTAGTTACAAGGGTTTTTTAAAAAAGTGTATTGTATCGAGCTTACTATTAAATTAAGTCCCATGCCTCTGGTCGTACAGAGAAAACAGCATGCAGATGCTCAAAGACTTTACTCTGAAGTTGTAGATTTTATTAAAAAAGGTAATCAAAAGCTTTTAGAGTTGACATGTGAAAAAGTCGAAGATAAAAGAATTACTGTTCTTGTCAGTGAAATTACAGCTGTACAGATTTATGAAAAGACTAGTAGCAGCTCTAGTAAACGGCCTGGATTCTCATTTCAGAATTAAGCAAAAAGAGGAGTAATTAAATTTTGGAATCAACTGGGTCTGATTATTTGGAATTCGATCAAGTTTCTTTTTCTTGGCCAAATGGAGTCAACGTTATTGATCAATGCTCTTTTTCAATTTTAAAACCTGGCTTGTGGATGTTGGTGGGTGAAAATGGCAGTGGTAAGAGCACCTTGTTTCGCTTGATTAATGGAGTAATTAGTCCGAAAAGCGGGAAAATTTTCTGTTCTCTTAGACCATCAATGGTTTATCAAAATCCAGACCACCAATTGCTTATGCCAACATGTAAAAGTGAGTTGATGCTTAGCATTCCTAAATCAGTTCCCTATAGTAATCAATTTGATTTGATTCAATTGGCTCTTGAGAAAGTGAACTTAGGCGAGATGTTGGATAGACCTATTCATACCTTAAGTGGTGGCCAAAAGCAGCGTTTAGCTATTGCTGGAGCAATTGTCAGTAAGTCAAATTTACTTTTACTTGACGAGCCAACAGCACTATTGGATCCTCAAAGTCAAAATTCAGTTTTGAAAGTTGTGAAAAAATTGACAAGTTCCTCCGCTGATCCAATTACAGCAATATGGGTTACTCATCGTTTGGAAGAATTATATTTTTGTGATGGGGCGGCTATTGTGAAAAATGGAGCTATTAGCAATTGGAATTCTGGTTCAAAAGTGTTCCAAGCATTAAAAACACTTGCCCTTGGGTAACTGGCAAGGGTAAATTCTTTATGTGTAATCCTCGGTAGCTCAGCGGTAGAGCGATCGGCTGTTAACCGATTGGTCGCAGGTTCGAATCCCGCCCGGGGAGTTTTCTTAGATAGTAATAAGCCTTCTCTATCGAACAGGGAGGTTTTTTCTTTGTTCCTTAGTCGTAGAAAATCGCAGTTTGAATAAGTATCTTTATTTAATAAATAAAACTATTTTTGAGTTTGCTTTTCTGCATAATCTCATCCAAATAAGAATTCAGCAGGTATATATTTACGATCCAATTAATGAAAGTAAATACAAATCTACATTAACTCGAATTAATAGACTTGCTTGAAGTAGGTTAAGTAATTATTTTAATCTTTTCATCAGTAAATAGAGAAAAATTAGTCTCCCTAAATATATCTTCAGTATTTAATTCTTCAAGTTTTGCTATAATAATAACATTGGTTATTATCTTTTAGCGAGTAAATTGAACTATGAAAATATTTACTTAATTATCTAGATTCTTTCCCTAATCGTATTTTTTTGCCAAATCAAAAACTTATAATTTTTCTAAATATAGAAAAATTTTATCTTTTTGCTACATAGCTCCCTTTTAACTTAATTATGATCAAAAGTGAGAAACAAAGCTAGACAAGATAACCTCTGCTTTCAAAATTTACCTTTTTGTTCTCTTCTTATTTGGCAAAGCCTTAAATTAATTCATATGTTTTGACCTTTAATGTGTTTTTTGCTGAAAATTTTGAGAGATCCTTAACAGTATTGCTCTCGAATCGAAAGACTTTCTAAAGACAGTAAAAATTATTTCTGCCTTTTTTAGGATAAAATCGTAGTTATAGCCTATGATTTTGGGGGTTTGGCTCTCAAAATTCTAATTTTTCAAATTCTGCAATAAAAACAAAATTTTGAGAGAATCATACAAATGTTTAGTACTCGCTTTTGCGGATACTTTTAAAAATTTTGGTCAGTAATTAATGAAGCCTTGCATTTTACTTATTGAAGACGATCAGGACATGAGAGATCTGGTCGCAGGGCATCTGGAACACACTGGTTTTGATGTTCAAAAAGCTGAGGATGGTATCAAGGGGCAAGCTCTTGCATTGCAATATGCACCTGATTTAATCCTTCTCGATTTGATGCTTCCAAAAGTTGATGGATTAACTCTTTGCCAACGCTTAAGAAGAGATGAGAGAACATCAGCAATACCAATACTTATGATTACTGCTTTGGGTGGTTTAAAAGATAAAGTCACTGGTTTTAATTCTGGTGCTGACGATTACATAACAAAACCATTTGATCTAGAGGAATTACAAGTCAGAATAAAGGCCTTATTAAGAAGAACTAATCGTGCACCATTAGGTAGTAATAATCAACAAGAAATACTCAGCTACGGCCCTCTTACTCTTGTTCCCGAAAGATTTGAGGCGATATGGTTTGAATCCCCAGTTCGTTTAACTCACTTAGAATTTGAATTGCTTCATTGCTTGATGCAAAGACATGGTCAGACAGTTGCACCCTCATTAATTCTAAAAGAAGTTTGGGGTTATGAACCTGACGATGATATTGAAACCATTCGAGTGCATGTCAGACATTTAAGAACCAAGCTTGAACCTGATCCAAGAAAACCAAGATTTATCAAAACTGTATATGGTGCAGGATATTGTTTGGAATTACCAACTGGGGATAAAATAAATGAAATTCAACCAATAATAACTCAAGCTAGAGAAACTAATTCTCTTAAAAATAATACTGATGAAAAGGTGATTGTTTAATCAATCAAGTTGATCTCTAATAAAGCTACTTCCCAAGCAAGACGTGGTTGAACATATTTCAATAATTGTTTTCTAAGCTCTTCAAGTTGTTTAACTATATTTAAGTTTTTGTCTTTTATCCATGTTCTGTTTTGTTGGAACTCAATTAACCAAATTTGTTGCTCTATGTTGAGTTCACTAGTTATCTCATTAGCTAATGTTAATAACTCAACTTGATTATTTAATTGGATGTCGAGCTTTTGTCTTAACGGGCTTGAAATGGATAACCAGCATTGAAGATTTAACAGATATTTTCCAGGAGATCCATATGAAAAATCGATTAATTCTCTAATTTTATCTTGAGGAATATCATCTATTTCTTGAACAACTTTTAATTTCTTAATAATGTTATTTACTTGAAGATCATTCAATCGTACAAATGGGACTATCTGACATCTTGATCTAATTGTTGATAATAATTTCTCTGGCCTTTGAGTTATAAGAATAAATAACCCTGTATTTGTCTCTTCAAGAGTTTTTAATAATGCATTGGATGCAGATTCATTTATTCGTTCAATATCTTCAATTATTACGATGCTTCTTTCTGATTCAAATGGCTTTTTTCCAAGAAATTCTATTATTTCTTTAATTTGA
Organism: uncultured Prochlorococcus sp.; assembly: GCA_902634795.1. Classification (GTDB taxonomy): domain Bacteria; phylum Cyanobacteriota; class Cyanobacteriia; order PCC-6307; family Cyanobiaceae; genus Prochlorococcus_B. The sequence continues at coordinate 14,717 of CACPLK010000015.1, forward strand.
TTTAGCCTTATTTGCGGAGGAGCTTTCATGCTTATATTTTCTGACCTTGCCTTTTTTTGAGAAATAATTTTACCTTGTACTACATAAGATGGTTCGATCCATAATAAGTCAGGGTGATTATTATTTTCTATTTTCCTTGTTGTGCTTTCTTTATTTTGATTGTGATCAAGAATAGCTTTGATAAAAACTTTAGCAGTTTTTTTTCTGCCAACTCCCTCTGTTCCAGAGAATAAATACGCTTGAGAAATTTGTTCTTTTGAAATAGCAGACTTTAAAATTTGAATTGCTAAATCTTGACCATATATATTTTTAAAATCATCCATTTTATTTATTTTTAATTAACTGCTTTATCTCAGATTGAATCTCAGATAAGATTTTTTCTTTAGAGTTAATAGCAGATATTTTTTTCCATTTCCTGTCCTTGGATAATGTTTTAAAGCCTAGAGCAACATTTGATAAAAACTCTTTACCTTCTTTTTCTATTCGATCATCTTTTCTATTGATTCTTCTTTTTATACTTTCTTCAACAGGTATATCTAGTAGAAAAGTAACATCTGGATAAATACCCTGGGTTGCTATAGTTTCGAGATTTTTAATTAAGTTTATATCTAACTTTCTTCCATAACCCTGATAAGCAAGTGTGGACCCACAAAATCTATCGCTTATGACCCAATCCCCTTTATTTATAGTTGGGATAATGATTTCATTTACATGTTGTGATCTATCTGCGGCATAAAGCAAAAGCTCAGTAATAGGATCTGGGCTTTTTTCTATAGAAGTATTTAGGAGAAGTGATCTTATGTGTTTCCCTAATTTAGTCCCTCCTGGTTCTCTTGTAATAACTAATTGATTATTTTCAGGGATGAGATCAGTGCCAATAAGCCATTCTGATAATTGATTAATTTGAGTAGTTTTGCCAGAGCCATCAATACCCTCAAAAACAATGAATTTGCCTTTCATTTTGACTTTAAAGATAAAGCATTAACTACAACACTGATCGAGCTCAAAGCCATAAGTAAGGCCGCTAAGGGAGGAGATAGTAATAAACCAGAGGATGGTAAAAGTACTCCTGCCGCGATAGGTAAAGCAATCAAGTTATATCCAAATGCCCATGCAAGGTTTTGTTTTATTTTGAGCATTGCCTCTTTTGATAGCTGTAAAGCATTTGGCAGGGCTTCTAAGTTTTCTCCAAGCAAAACAAGATCAGCAGAATCTTGAGCGATTTGAGTTCCTGTTCCTATCGCTACGCCCAAGTCGGCAGCAGCAAGAGCTGGGGCATCATTTATTCCATCACCTATCATCGCAACTAAACCATTATTTTTTAATAAGTTCAATTTATTTAGCTTGTCTGAAGGTAACATTTGCCATGTAATTTGCTTTGAATTAAATCCTAATTTTTCCCCTAAGGATAAAACTGCAGAGTCTCTATCGCCACTGAATAAACTTAATGAAAATCCTCTTGAGCGTAATTTATTAATAGAAAGGAGAGCATCTTTTCTTAATTGGTCATCAATTAAGAAAAAACCTAATAGTTTGTTCTCTAAAGCAACTGCAACTATTGATTGAGCGTTTCTTTTTGAAAGTTGAAAATTATTTTCAGTTTTTTCATTCCATTCAACTCCTTCACTTTTCATCCATTCGGGAGTTCCGACTCTTACAAGTCCTTCTAAATTATTAATTTTTCCAGCTAATCCTTTGCCTGGATATGTAGTTGATGTTGACACTTTTTCTAGTGTAATTTCTTTTTTATGGGCTTCCTGAATAATTGCTTGGGCCAATGGATGACGACTATCTTGTTCAATACTTGCCGCCAATTTGAGCATCACATTTCTTTCTGAATTTTTGGTTTCCCAGCATCCAACAACTAAAGGTCTTCCAATTGTGAGTGTCCCAGTTTTATCAAAAATAATTTGACTTATTTTGGACGCCATTTCTATTACATCTCCACCCTTGAAAAGCCATCCTCGTTTAGCAGCTTCTCCAGAGGCAACCGTTATTACTGTGGGTGTAGCAAGTCCTAGAGCACATGGACAGGCCACAACTAAAACAGCTATTGATAATTGAAATGAAAGCCCAATTGGTGATTGAGTTGTATTCATTAAATGATCATGTAAATGATGGCTTTGCATGAAACCTTTATTTGAAACTTCTAAAACTTCTGGCCATATCCGCGTGCCAATCTTCCACCAAAAAAGAAAAGTCATTAAAGCAAGAGTTGTGACCCCATAACAGAAAATGCCAGCTACCTTGTCTGCTAATCCCTGAATTGGTGCTTTTCTGGCTTGAGCTTCTTCAACCAAACTTATGATTTTAGCTATTGCAGTATCCGATCCTATTTTTGTAACTTCTAAAGTAATTGTTGACTCTAAATTTAGGCTGCCAGAGGGTAGCTCTACTCCCGGTGTAGCTTCTAGAGGTAAAGACTCACCGGTTAAACTTGAAACATCTATGGCAGAATTTCCTTGAATAACCAATCCATCGACTGGGATTCTATCCCCTGCTAATAATTGAATTTTTTCTCCTGGTCTTAGGGCACCTATTCTGATTTCACGAATTTCATTATTTTCTAAAATTAAATTGGCGGTTTCCGGTTGTAATTGTGCTAATTCTTTTAATGCAGTGCCTGTGTTTATTCGTGCTCTTTCCTCTAAAAAACGTCCTAATAAAACAAATCCAAGCAGCATGACTGGTTCATTGAAAAAACATGGCCAGCCAACTTTCGGCCAAATTAAAGCAACTATGCTCGCGATGTAAGCACTTAATACACCAAGGCTAACTAGGGTATCCATAGTTGGTGTAAGAATAACCGCTGACTTTAAACCTGCCTTTAGGATCGATTTGCCCGGCCCTAGTAAAGCAAATGTTGCTAGTGCAGCATGAAAAGGTAACGAACCAATAAATGGAAAAGATATTTGTTGACCCTCTACTAAATGTCCCAGCCCAGAGAGGATTAATAACGTGGTAGCGATTATTAATTGTTGCCATTTACTCCATAAATTCTGATTCTCTTTTATCTCTAATTCGGAAATGTTTGAAATTGCATGATATTGTCTTTCCCTTGTGGGAAACCCCTTGGAAGTAAGAGTTTGTATTAAATCTGAGAGGCTATGATTAGAGTCATTAATTTCTAAAAAAGCCGTTTTGGTAACTAAATTAACGCTTGCATTATTAATTTTTGGATGGCTTTTAAGTATTTTTTCAACTGCTTGAACACAACTTCCGCATTTCATTCCATCAACATCTAGCAGAATAGAATTTTTGCGTTGGGCAATCTTTTTGCTGCTCAAGGGAATATAAATTTTGGAAACTTATTCTAAATTTAATAAATAAAAGGCATGTTGCATTCATTTAATAATTTATTAATACATAAAAAATAGTTTCATTATTTCTATACATTTTTTTTATTTCCAGGCAGGATAGAATTACATGTATTGATATTGGTTCGATCGTGCCTAGAAGTCAAAACAAAGACAATTTTCTTGATAAGGCCTTCACGAAGATGGCTGAGGGAATAGTAAAAGTGATGCCAATCGCCTCAAAAGAAAAAGAAGCCTATCTTTATTATAGAAAAGGTTTAGCAGCTCAAAACGATGGAGATTACTCAGAGGCTCTTGAGTATTATGAAGAGAGCTTAAAACTTGAGGACAATCAAGTTGATAGAGGAGAGACATTAAAAAATATGGCAATAATTTATATGAGTAATGGAGATGAAGAGAGAGCATTAAATACATATAAACAAGCTTTGGGACAAAATCCTAAACAGCCATCTTGTTTAAAAAATATGGGATTAATTTATGAAAAAAGAGGTAGAATTGCTCAAAGAAATGGTAATCAAGATGAGGGTGATATCTGGTTTGATCAGGCAGCTGAAGTTTGGAGTCAAGCAGTTCGTCTATATCCAGGTGGATATCTAGATATAGAAAATTGGCTTAAGACTACAGGTAGAGGAAATGTTGATGTTTACTTATAGTTAATTAAAAGGTTAATTAACTATCATTTAAAGAATAGATTAAAGCTTGATTAATGTTAGAAGCTTTTAATATTTTTAATTTTTGATTTGTTTCAAACTCACTTGTATCTATTCCATCTGGAATGATTAATGTTTTATATCCAAGTCTTATAACTTCATTAATCCGTTGTTGCATTTGTCTCACTAATCTTAATTGCCCCGCTAGACCTATCTCTCCAATAAAAACCATACCTTCTTCAAGTTCAATATCTTTTAAACTTGAAAATATTGCAGCAGCTATTCCTAAATCAGCCCCAGGTTCTTCTACTTCTAATCCCCCAGCTACTGCTAAATAACAGTCATATCTGGAGAGTGAAAGATCCATATTTTTTTCTAGAACTGCCAAGATTTGATGAAGCCTATTTATCTCAACACCAGTTGTTGTTCTTCTTGGACTTGCATAACTAGTTGGATTTAAAAGTGCTTGAATATCTATTGCTAATGGCCTTGTTCCTTCACAAGTAACAATTGTTGAAATTCCAGGTGCAGAGGTTTTGCTTAAAAATAATTCGCTTGGATTAGACACCTCCGATAATCCATCTGCTTGCATTTCAAAGACTCCAAGCTCACATGTTGCACCAAAGCGATTTTTAACTCCTCTTAGTAGTCTGTGAGAAGCAAATCGATCGCCTTCAAAAGTAAGTACTGCATCTACAAGATGCTCAAGAACTTTTGGTCCGGCTAACATGCCATCCTTCGTTACGTGCCCGATAATAAAAAGAGATATGTTTTCTCGTTTAGCAATTTGCTGTAAAGCTGCTGAACATTCTCTAACTTGAGCTACTGAGCCAGGTGAACTTGATAAATTTTGATCATGCAAGGCTTGAATGCTATCAATAATTGCAACGTCAGGTTTTAAATAATCAAGCTCTTTTATAACTAGCTCTAGATCTGTTTCTGCGAGTAAATGAAGCTTAGACTCAGCATCTTCAATTCTATTCCATCTTAATTTTACTTGTTGAGCAGATTCTTCAGCGGCCACATAAAGGACAGATCTTTGATGAGCCATTTCAGTCGCACTTTGCAAAATAAGAGTGCTTTTACCAATACCTGGGTCCCCCCCAACTAATACCAGTGATCCAGGCACTAAACCACCTCCAAGTACTCTGTCTAATTCTTCAAATCCACTTGAAATGCGTTGAATGATTGGGTTTTTTGTTCGGCTTATTAGTTCTGAACGGTAGGGTGATTTCTCATTGGGAGAATTAATCTTTGTGTAAATAGATTTATCTGATTTTTGATTAATTTTTTCTTCTATTATTGAGTTCCATTCTCCACAATTGTTGCAGCGGCCAAAGAATTGCCTGGTTTGAGCACCGCAACTTTGACAGACATAAATAGAGACAGAACGAGACACTTAGTTGTAAAAAGGAAGTTGGCTGTAGTTGAATAAAGATAGTGATCTTTAAATGTTGGTGAACCTTCGCTTAAGATCTTGTCGCAGCCGCCAAAGCTAAGGAACAAATGACGGCCACAAGTCCCTCAAAGGAAACCATCCTCGTAGCTGATGATGAGGCAAGCATTAGGAGGATCCTAGAAACTCGCCTGTCCATGATTGGCTATCAGGTAGTTACTGCATGTGATGGAAATGAGGCCTTGGATCTTTTTAGAAATTGTGAGCCTGATTTGGTTGTGCTCGATGTCATGATGCCTAAATTGGATGGATATGGAGTTTGCCAGGAACTAAGAAAGGAATCAGATGTTCCAATAGTAATGCTGACAGCATTGGGAGATGTTGCAGACAGAATTACTGGCCTAGAACTTGGTGCTGATGATTATGTTGTTAAACCATTTAGCCCAAAAGAATTAGAAGCAAGAATTAGATGTGTCTTAAGAAGAGTAGAAAAAGAACAAATAGCAGGACTACCTAATTCAGGCGTGATTGCTGTTATGAATTTAAAGATTGATACAAATAAACGTCAGGTGTATAGAAATGATGAACGCATTAGATTAACAGGCATGGAATTTAGCCTTCTTGAACTTTTGGTAAGTCGATCAGGGGAACCTTTTAGCCGAGGTGAAATTCTTAAAGAAGTTTGGGGGTATACACCTGAAAGACATGTAGATACAAGAGTAGTGGATGTTCATATTTCTAGATTGAGATCAAAACTTGAGGATGATCCAGCAAATCCAGAACTAATTCTTACTGCAAGAGGTACAGGTTATCTTTTTCAAAGAATTGTGGATTCTATGATTCCTGAAGGATCATAAATCAGTGGAAAAAAATCACCTAAATAATAAAACGAATCGTTCTAAGGCTATTAGACGGTTGGTGATTTGGTATCGCCGAAACTCTGCTGTTACAAGTCTTGTTGACACTGCAACCAGCTCAGCCTCAGCAGCAAGTAATGTTGCTGGAACAGTAGTTTCTAATGCTGGTTCAGTTGTTACTAGCGCTGGCTCAATAGCTAGGAGTACATTAGAACCGTTTGTGTTTGACCCTCTTAGAAGACTACAAGGTTTAGAAAGTCTAGAAGAGAAAAATGGAATTCAAGATTCCGAAAGGATCTGGGTAGCTGTCGATGGAATGGGAGGAGATTTTGCACCTGGAGCCATTCTTGATGGGTGCTTGAAATCTTTGTCATTACTTCCATTGAAAATTAAATTTGTAGGTGAAATTGACAAAGTAGAAAAAGCAGCGCTTGAATTTGGCTTACAAGAATCTCTAGACAAAGCTATAGATAATGGAAATTTCGAACTAATCCCAAGTGGTCTCTCGGTTGGCATGGATGAAGAAGCCACGGCAGTGCGTAAAAAAAAGGATGCGAGCATAAATATTGCAATGAAATTGGTTAAAGAAGGAAAAGCTATGGGTGTTTATTCAGCTGGAAATTCTGGAGCAATGATGGCCTCAGCGATTTTTAAGTTGGGGCGTTTAAAAGGAATTGATCGTCCTGCAATTGGTGCATTATTTCCAACTAAAGATCCTGCGCAACCAGTATTGGTTTTAGATGTTGGAGCAAATATGGATTGTAAACCAACCTATTTGCATCAATTTGCTCTACTAGGCAATATATATTGTCGAGATGTGTTGCAGGTAGACAAGCCAAGAATAGGATTATTGAATATTGGTGAAGAATCCTGCAAGGGGAATGATCTTTCTCTAGCAACCTACAACCTTTTAAACGAGGAAGAACGTTTTTGCTTTTCTGGAAATTGTGAAGGACGAGATGTTTTATCAGGCGATTTTGATGTTGTGGTTTGTGATGGATTTACTGGAAACGTTTTGCTGAAATTTTTAGAGTCAGTAGGAAGTGTTCTTTTGGGTGTTTTGAGAGCTGAGTTGCCAAGAGGAAGAAGAGGCAAAGTTGGTTCTGCTTTTTTGAGAAATAATCTGAAACGAATAAAGAAACGTTTAGATCATGCAGAACATGGTGGAGCTTTACTTCTTGGAATTAATGGAATTTGTGTTATCGGTCACGGTGGAAGTAAAGCTTTATCTGTTTTAAGTGCTTTAAGAGTTGTTCATTCAGCTGCAAGCCACGGAGTAATGGATGATTTAGCGAATTTGAATAAACCAGATGTCTTAAAGGTCTGATTGGAACTGTCCTACCATGTGATTGACTTATGGAATAGGGCTTTTTTTAGATTTGATTAGTAATTCTCAATTGGACTCAGGAATATCTTTTGTGGGGTGCGGAAGCGCTACCCCTCAAAAGATAATCAATAATGATCAACTTGGTCAGAGAGTGGATACTAACGATCAATGGATTAAAAGTAGAACTGGTATAGGTGAAAGAAGGGTTATTGGAGAAAATGAATCTCTGATTGATTTGGCTACAAAGGCAGCAATGAATGCTGTCAAAATGGCTAATTGGGATGTCAAAACTATCGATTTGATAATTCTTGCAACATCTACTCCAGAAGATTTATTTGGCTCGGCGCCTAAAATCCAGTCAAATTTGGGAGCTTCTAATGCTGTGGCTTTTGATTTGACTGCTGCTTGTAGTGGTTTTTTATTTGCTTTGGTAACTGCATCACAATATTTAGTTTCTGGATCTATGAAAAGAGCAGTTGTGATTGGCGCAGATCAATTATCAAAATGGGTGGATTGGGATGATAGAAAGACATGCGTTTTATTTGGAGATGGAGCAGGAGCAGTGGCGATGGAGACCATTGCTGATGAAAGTGGTTTAATTGGATATGATTTGAAGTCTGATGGAAGTAAAGGAGGATGCTTAAATCTCTCTCAATCAAATGTTTTTTCAGAATTAGTTCAAGGCGCTACACATCAAAAAGGAGAATATTTGCCTATCAAAATGGAGGGAAAGGAGGTTTATAAGTTTGCAGTTAAGGAAGTTCCAATTATTCTTGGAAAACTCTTAGACAAATATAAAATTAATTCTGAGAGGATAGATTGGCTTTTATTACACCAGGCTAATCAAAGAATTCTTGATGCAGTAGCTTCAAGATTTTCAATACCATCAGAAAAAGTGCTTTCGAATTTGAAATATTATGGAAATACCTCAGCAGCAACGATCCCATTGATGCTTGATGAGGCAGTTAGAGATCAAAGGGTTAAATCAGGAGATTTAATAGCTTGCAGCGGATTTGGTGCTGGCTTGAGTTGGGGAGCAGCTTTGTTTTATTGGCATGGTCCCTATTAAGCTATTTGAAAACTAATCAAGAAAATCATGACTATTGCCTGGGTCTTTCCTGGACAAGGCTCACAAAAATTAGGTATGGCAAATTCTCTACTAGATTTGCCTGGAGCGAAGGATAGATTTGAATTGGCTTCTCAAATTCTTGGAAGAGATCTTTGGAAAATATGCTCTGGTGAAGGGGTTCCAAACGAAGAAATATATGATTTAAACGATACGAGAAACACACAACCTGCACTTTTTGTTGTTGAGTCACTATTGGTTGATGACTTAAAAAGACAAGAAAGGAAGCCCCAAATAATTGCAGGACATAGTCTTGGAGAGATAGTGGGTCTGTATTCAGCAGATGTTTTAGATGCGGAAATAGCGTTATTGCTATTAAAGAAGAGATCTGAATTGATGTCAGCGGCAGGAGGCGGAGCAATGATTGCAGTTTTGGGATTTGATCGAGATGAATTAAATGATTTGATTAGAGAAACTGAGGGGGCTGAAATAGCAAATGACAATAGTGAATCTCAAGTTGTTTTATCAGGTTCACCTGAAGCAGTGAAGAAAGTTGCAGATAATTTAAAATGTAAAAGAGCAATTCCTTTACAAGTTTCAGGGGCTTTTCATTCCCCATTTATGATTGAAGCATCTAAAAGTTTTGCTTCAGAACTTGATCAAGTAACTTTTCAGAATGCTCAAGTTCCAGTTCTTAGTAATGTTGATCCAACTCCAACTTTAAATGGAGAGATATTGAAGGATCACCTAAAAAAACAAATTTCTACTGGAGTTAGGTGGAGAGAAACTATGCAAGTAATGCAAAATGAAGGAATAACCACAATGGTTGAGATTGGACCAGGAAATGTGCTTAGTGGGCTAGCTAAACGATCAATG
>CACPLK010000016.1 GCA_902634795.1 uncultured Prochlorococcus sp.
GTAATCATTACTTATTAAAGTTCCTTAATCAATTCGGGTTGAAAAAGATATAAGCTTGAAAAAGAATTATGTTCATTATAATAATTATGGAATCATGAGTTCACTAACAAAATATAAACTTATCTGCGACCTTCAGTTTGGTGATATTTATATTCAAATCCTAGCGTGGATGGGTGTGATTTTTGTAAGTCTTGCTGCAGGTCTTGCTCTAATGGGTTCATCAAGGCCAATTTTCGCACTTTTAGGTGTATGCTTAATCCTTGTATTAAGCCTTCCTTTCTTATTATTTGCATTTGTGACAACATTAATAAATCATATAAAAATAGAAACTATAAATTAAAGTTATGATTAAAAAGATAAGTGAATATTTAACAATGATAATTGATAAGCTCTATTCTGAAAAAGCCACAGAAAAACTTAACGAGAAAGTGCTACATACAATATTAAAAAATGAGATAACAGCAAAACCAAAAGATAATGAGCAAGAAATATTTTTTGGCTGTGGCTGCTTTTGGGGGGCTGAGAAAGGTTTCTGGAGGCTGCCAGGAGTTATCAATACTGCCGTGGGATATGCCGGCGGTGAGAAAGAAAATCCTAACTATAGAGAAGTATGTTCTGGTCTAACAGGACACACCGAAGTCGTAAGAATTATTTGGAACAATAATGACATCGATCTAAGCGACTTACTAAAATTATTTTGGGAATGCCATGATCCAACACAAGGCAATCGTCAGGGTAACGATAGTGGAAGCCAATATAGATCTGCTATCTATACGACAAGCAAAGATCAACTAAGTAAAGCAATACAAAGCAAAAATAGCTATCAAAAAGAATTAAAAAACAATGGCTTTGGAGAAATTACTACAGAGATTAAATTTGATATTAAGTTCTATTTTGCTGAGGATTATCATCAACAATATTTAGCTAAGCCTGGAAGTAGACCATATTGCTCTGCGATGCCAACAAAGGTAATATTTAAAGACTTTAATGGGGCAAACTTTAAACTAAATGAAAAAATTTGGACTAACTATAATTGGGATATAAGTCATTGTATTCTTAGAGGTGAGAATACACCTATTGATTCGAATTCATAATGAATGATCAACTACCAGACAGAACTGTTTTGCTAATCATATTAGCAACATTGTTGTTAGTATTTTTTTTAGTATTTAGTTTCAAATCCCCGAAAATTGAACAAGAAAAAACAATTCAATGGATGGATAGTTCAATAAATACTGAATTGGCTTATCCAAGCTAAAGAAAAATATATTTTAACTTGAATTATATTTTTTAAAACATATGAAAAATAATAAATTCGAAAAAAATTTAGAAAGCGCCAGGATAAACCTATATAATATTCTTGCAATTTTAATTGTTATTATTCCAGAATACTTTGCTGAGTTAATCTATTCAATCGAAATATCGCAACATAAAGAGATTTTGCCAAATGAGGGAGATGCCTGGGAAAACGATACTGAATTAAAGCTCTCAAAGATGAATATCTACGAGTTAAGATTAATGGCTAAAAGACTATCTATTCATGGATATTCTAATGAAAATAGGAATTCACTAATTAGACGAATAAATAAAAAGGCTAAAAATAGAATTAAATGGAAATCATTAAAAATTGGAAGGATTAGCAAGACCTTGTGATAATTTAAAAAAACGGGACGTAGCGCAGCTTGGTAGCGCACCACTTTGGGGTAGTGGGGGTCGTGGGTTCAAATCCCGCCGTTCCGATAGAATCAAATTTATTACTAATCAGAGTCATTAACTAAAGATTGAATTAATTTCGTTGTACTAATCAAAACAGCAGAAAAAACGAAGAGAGTTAAAAAAATAATTATCCCAAAGAGATATGGTGGTATATCAATCTCCCCAAAAGAAACAATGAATAAATTTGGTAAAAAAATCATCAAAAACAAATTAATGTCATAAAGCAATACTAAACCAAAAAATATAGAAAACTAATATTTATATAGCTGACAATATAAAAACACCAAAAGCTAAACGATAATAAACAAAAATGAAAGTATTATTTTTAGCTAAGAACTTAAGAAACATGTCAATAGCAAATAATGAAGAAAAGAAGGATGATATAATTCCAATAATTGTAGGTAAAATATCTATAACGGATAATGTTCTAAATAAAGTAAACAATTCAACAAATCCTGAGAGGGAAATAGCGGGGATACCAACTAAAAAAGAAAGTCTAGCTGCTGTTTTTCTTTCAATGCCCGAAAATAAAGCTGAGGTCAAAGTAATACCAGATCTAGAAACACCAGGAAATACAGCAAGAGATTGAGCAAGACCTAAAAAAATAATATCTTTTAAATTAATGTCATTAAATAACTTTTTCCTATTACCATAAATTTCGGCAAGAGCTAAGAATAGTCCCATGAGGATAGAAGTAAAAGCTATGGAAAACAAACTTCTGAAATGTGTATCGTAATAATTGGGCCAATAGAATTTAATAAGAAATCCAAAAATACATATTGGTATGCTGGCTACAAAGATATAGGTAGCAAGTCTAGTATTATCGTCTTTGAAAACTTTACGATGATTAAAAATCGAAAAAAAGGAATAAATAATTGAACTAATCTGATTTCGAAAATAATAAATAATAGCAACTGCGCTTCCTAGTTGTATAGAAGCAGAAAAAGAGGCGCCAGGATCACTCCATCCAAAAAAATAAGGAACAACTTTTAAATGAGCTGTACTACTAATAGGAAGGAACTCAGTAAAACCCTGAATAATGCCTAAGAAAAATGATTTAAAGTAGATAAATAAATAAGGACTAATTGCTTCAGGCATATTTTTAAAATAATAAAAAGAGGGGCTCGCTAATTTCCTTGAAATATCAATTAGTATAGATATGATTTCAAAAATAAATCATGGGTAAAAAATTTATATTCTCATTAATTCTTGTTCTCACGTCCCTAGCTTGTTTACAAGGAAAGGCTAAAGCAGATTACTGGTTAGTAATAGGTAGCTACAGACAAGGTCCTGGAGGAAAACCACAAGTAAGTGGGATCACAAGTCCATCATTATTTGCTATTCCAATTGGGACTGAAAGGATGTGTATGGAAGCTGGAAAAAAAATTGAAAATGATATCTACAAACCTGTCTGGCAATTTGATAGCAAATGGACATGCATCAAAAATTCAAGTAATTAAAAGAAGCTCATAAAACTAGCTAAAGATTGGAGGGAAAATCATCATCTCTGTACATCATGAGCGCATCCATCTCCTTCATAATCATCGCTATTGTAATATCCATTCTTAGTGCCAAAAAAAACAGCCGAGAGAACAAAAGGTACTGCTATAAAAATTAAAAAATTAGATAAATTCAAATTAATTTAATCGATTTATACAATCACAATCTAACAAGAAAATCAATTTTTTGAAATTAACAATCTTTATAAATCATTAATCTATAAAACCCAAAAGTATTTATTAGCTAAATCTACTAAGTATAGGATCTACAGCAAACTCGATAATTATATACGTAAGTGTAAACCAAGAAAGCAAGAAAAAAATATATAAACTTGGACCTTTGAGAAAAGGTTGAAAATAATTATTAGATCCGTCACCCTCTAGAAGAGACCTGCATTCTTTTACTTGTGAATTAGCAAGTCGATAATAATCTGAACCAGGTAATCTGTTATCTACATATGTTTTCCTAAGATTTTTAATAAGTGGTTCAGGTTGATCAGTAATTAAAAAAGCAACCAATTCGCCAGGTCTTAAATCAATTCTTGTTCTTTCAAGATTGCTAGTAAAACCTATATTGAATAAATCACCGTTTTGAATCAAATAGACATATGAAGCCATTTTATAGGCATGTTTAAGATTTATATCTAATGATCATAGAGTGTAAACAGATTAAAAGATAAAAGTTTAACAAAAGATAAAATAAGTAAACAAAATAATAAAATTTATAATATAGCGAATTAATATACTTTAATTATTATAAAAAAAGTATTTAGTTGTCATTAGTTTTTCAATGCGACGATTTTGATTGATTTCAACAGTCGTGTCTGAATTGATAAAAGATAAAGATTTCTGTGGAATAGCGGTTTGAATCATACGTATAAAATTAGATAGATTATTGCCTTTTAGACCTGATCCTTTTAATTTAATCATTTCGTTTTCTTGTTGAGATTTCCAGAGAATAGTATTATCAAAATTAGAAGCTTTAAGATGCCAAATTTTGTGAAATTTTTTCCAAATCTTACTATAATCTAAAAGCGATTCTTGAATCAAAGTACGATAATCTTTTTCAGACTGACTTAAGGATAAATTAAAATTGTCATCATCCAAATAATCAATTTTTTGTATATCTGAAACGGGAACACAGCCAACAAACCATCCTTCTAAGATTAAAACTTTAGGTCGCAACTCAAACCAACCCGATCTATCTCCCTTTCCATCTCTTAACGACTTATCAAAAGTTGGACAGTTTAAAACACCAGTATTCAAAAAAGTGTCTAATGTTTGATGCAATAAATCTAAAGAATGACTACCTGGAAAACCTCTAGGAACATTCCATGGATTACCCTTCATAGCGAAATCCATTTCTTGGCCAGACAAATAGAAATCATCCAAAGATATAACTTTAATATCTAAAGAGAGTTCTCTAGCTACACTATTAATCCAAAATCCAAGAGTAGATTTTCCTGATCCTGGAAGCCCTGAGAAACCTATTATTATTGGATTATAACTCGTATTTATATAATTTTCTAAAAGAGAAAAAAATGGAAATGTTAACGACCACTTCCAATCTGTTTTCTGATTTTGTCTCCAATATTTATCAACAATAGATTGCATATTAACATCTGACCATTTTTGGTAAAAACTTGAAGGATTAATAGACAATCCTTCAAGAAATAATCGATAATTATCAAGAGAGAATAGAAAATCCTTCTTTAAATCCTTTGGATAAATATGATTAAAATCATAATTAATAACTTTATCTTTCATAAATCCTTAAAATTATTAATAACGTCCTCAACACTATTTGACCATCCCTCTGCGTGAGGAGCGTTTGCTAATCGAAAAGAACCATTATCAATACCATTCTGTAAATACTTATTTGGACCATTTTTACCAGGAACAACGATAGATATATCGGCATATTCAAGTAGAGGGATATCATTTTGCGAATCACCAAGTGCAATAATCTTTACATCTTTGTTCTGTAGATAAAACTTTAATTTATTAACAGCTTTACCTTTATGACTTTCACTGGAAAGCAAATGACTCATTCTATTTCCTTTGAAAACATGAACATTATATGAATCGCAAATAAGTTTTACTTTTTCAAAAATATCTTCAGGAGGATTTAAGAAAGGGACACTCCAGCACCTATCTAGAGCTCTAGTAATACCTTGATCAGATAGACCAGTAAGATCAAATATTTGATTTTTACTTAAATCATTTAAAGGGGTTAAGTGATAGTTTACCTTTTTAGATATATTAAATAATATAATTTTTAATTCCGTATAACTTTTTCCTAATATCAATTCCCACTCAGACGAATTTTGTTCATAAGAACCATAGATCGCCGCTCCATTTTCGACAATAAAAGGATCTGTAAGTGAATTCTCTGCTCTAAAATATCTAACTTCAGAAGCTGTCTTACTTGTACAAGGTATTACAGGAATATTCAATTCCTCTAACATTTTTAAAGTTTTTTTGGCAGGAGAAATATCGTAATCTTCATCCATTAATGTCCCATCGAGATCTGTAACTATCCAATATTTAGAATTATTCTTCATAAGACTAATCGGCTAATGTAAGCCAAACTACCTGATAAGGATTAAGTTTGAAAGTGTCAGTATTCAAATAAGAACCTGTAATATTATCTAATAAACGTTTATCAGAAATTAATTCTAATGAATTAATAATATTTAATGGTGAAATACTTAAAAATTCTTGGGACATATTACAAATAACATAGACACTATCTTCATCCAAACCTCGTTGAAGAATTACACAATTAGATATATTTGTAGAGATACATTTCATACTCGACTCTGGATGAAAAGCTTTAAGTCTTGACCTGACTTTAACTAAATGAGTGAGGTATGAAATATTTTTACTAGCGGGAGAATCAAAGTTCTTAAGAACCTCAAGTAATTTGTTGGCTTCAAATTTTTCTCGATTTAAATCTCTTCTTTGCCCTGTTTTTCTAAAAGAATCAAGATCATTAGGTGAAGCTAAAATAGCTGGAAGATAAAAAGCTGGAACACCTTTTATAGATAAAGTAAAAAGCTGACTTAGCAAAAAACGTTCAAATTGAAATACCGTATTATCAGGACCTTCGTTAGACATCGCACTCCACCAACTAATATTTAATTCATAAGGTTGATCTTCTCCATTTGACAGCCGACGATGACTAACTAATCCTCCGCGCTTCTCTGATTCAACCAAGAGATTATGGACTCTATTATCGTCCATAATTCCTTCTAATGCTCTCAATCCAATACCATCATGTGATGAAGTGAAATTAAGCAGAGATGTATTCCTAGGCAACTCATTAAAATTAGATAACCAATTATTCAATAAATCAGTTTCACCGGTATAAATAGCTTCTAATAATAAAGGAGGTAGAGTAAAGTTATAAGCAAGATTGGCCTCATCACCATCAATCAAATAAGAAAGATTTTCTTTTTCCGGAACATTAGTCTCAGTTATTAAGACAGCCGAAGGCTTAATAATCTTCAAGCATTTATTTAAAAGCTTAACTATTGAGTGTACTGGGTCTAAGTGTAAACAAGTCGTATATGGCTCCTTCCAAATAAATGCAATTGCATCAAGTCGAATCCAGTTGGCTCCATTAGATATATATCTAACCAGTAATTTCAAAAACTCAAGAAAAATATATGGATTTCTCCAATCAACATCAATTTGATCTGGCCCAAATGTTGTCCAAACGTTCCTAAAGCCTTTATTAGTATTGATATTAGTGAAGAGAGATGAATTTCTGGGCCTTATAACTTGGTCCCAGATATCAGTCTTAGAAGGAGCAACTATATACGACTTACCAGGATCCTCAGATTTTATAAATTGATGAACCCATGGATGAGAGGAAGAGACATGATTTAATACAAGATCTGCCATTATTTTGTGCTTACTTGATAAATCCTTTAAATCATTCCAATTCCCAAAAGCTTCTTCAATTTTTTCATGATTAGAGACAGCGAATCCTCCATCACTTGTAGAAGGAAGAAATGGTAAAACATGTATGACTGAAGAAAGACCACTTAATCTATTTTTTACGAATTCAGTTAATGTTTTTAAAGTTGATTCATCTTTCCTATAAATTGAATCTGGGTAAGTAATCAAAACAACACTTGAAGAATCCCAAATTGATTCGATCTCTAATTCATCAATGTCCTGCATTACACGAAATGGATCAAGAATCTGCAACAATTGTGACCACACTGAATTGATTTCTTGTTCAGAGTGATCAGGATAAATTTCTCTGAGAGACAATCTCAGTTCATCTAATTTACTATCCAACTCAGACACTCTTTAAAGGGAAACAATCATCTCTACCTCATCGTAGCTCTCACCTTGAATCTGTAAAACTTTTTTCTTGAATGGACTTTCAGCAGGGTTTAATCACAACTATTCATGAGTACGGACTAGCAAAAGATCCAGTATCTCAATTAAATAAAGACCTATTAAAAAGGCCAACATCAATACTAATTCCATGCCTATTTGATGAGTTCAGTAGGCCAGCATTAAAACTAATAAGAACCACTTTAAAAGAATTAAAGAATTTAAATCAATTAGTCATAGCCTTATCTGCAAGTAATCGAGACGAGGTCGTGAAAGCTAGGGATTTTTTTAAAGAAATGCCATATCCAGTTCATGTCCAATGGACTAATAGTCCAACGGTGATTGAATTATTAAAAGACCAAGAGAAAAATGGTCTAGATCTACTAGGTGTTCCAGGAAAAGGATGGGCAGTATGGCAAGGAGTTGGTGTAGCAACAAAAAGCTCTGAAGTAGTAGCACTTTTTGATGCTGATATCAGAACATTCAATTCTAATTATCCATCAAGAATGTTGGGACCTTTACTGGAAAAATCAAATGGGATTTCTTATGTAAAAGCTTTTTATAGTCGTTTATCTCTTGAGACAAATGCACTACAAGGTAGGGCCACCAGATTATTTGTAGGTCCACTTCTGTCAAGTTTGGAACAATTGATGGGGAATGCCCCATTCCTACAATATTTACAGTCTTTTAGATATCCACTTGCTGGAGAATTTGCTTTTACTACAGACTTAGCAATGAATTTAAGAATCCCATGTGACTGGGGCTTAGAGATAGGGCTTCTCTCAGAGGTTTATAAAAATGTAAGGATATCAAGAATCGCTCAGGTGGACCTAGGTATTTTCGATCACAAGCACAAAGAAATAGGTTCAAAGGCTAATGAGGGCCTACAAAAAATGTCTACAGAAATTCTTTCCAGTGTTTTAAGAGGTTTAATGGAACATGAAGCGAGAACACTTACAAGTTCCCAATTAGCAAACCTGGAGGTTTTATATAGAAGGGCAGGAGAGGATAGAGTTAAACAATTTAGTTTAGATTCCTCAGTTAATCAATTGCCCTACAGTCGACATAAAGAAGAACTAGCAGTTCATACTTTTGGAAAACTATTAAGACCAGCAATAAACAAATTCTTGGAATCACCTGTTAAGCAGCAATTGCCATGCTGGGCAAGGGTTTTAGATTGTGAGAGTAAATTACAAGATGATTTAGAAAAAGCTGGATGCGTATAAAAAATTAGCAACAAATTAATACTCATAAAAAGGCTTTAATTAGTAATGAAATTCCAACAGAGAAAGAAACTAATTCAAAAACAACTTTAATAAATTTGGACCCCTTAATTATTGAAAAATAAGCTCCAAAATAGCCACCTAGAAAAGAACCTAAAATCAAGACAGGTATATAGCTCCAAATAATATTTCCAGTCAATCCTAAAGAAAGTGCGCCAATACCATTCCAAAAAATTCCAACAAAAATCAAGGTATAAGCAACCGCCACAGAAAAAGATAAATCAAATATTGTTATCATCCATATCGTCACAAACAGTCCCGTACCAGAAGAAAGATAGCCATTTAAGAAACCTATTATAAAAAGGCCAAACGAGCCGATTATTATCCTTAACTTATTAATTCGAATTTTTTGATTTGAACTACCAAGTTTATTCTGCCTAATTGAATAAAAGCTAAGAAACAAAGTCAAAAAACCTAATAAACTAGTAGAAAAATTATTAGGTAAAATGGAGGAAGTATAGGCCCCTAATAAAACGCCAGGTAACCCCGAAATTAATATCAAAGATGCGTATTTTATTTGTAACCTATTTTTCTTTAAGTGTTGTAGTGAAGCCCCAAAACCTAGTGCAACACTTGCAACCTTATGAGTTGCCAAGGCTTGGGAGAAAGGTAAGCCAAAAAACAAGAGAGCTGGAAGTTGTATTAAACCTGCGCCACCTCCAGATAACGCAGAAATAAAATTAGATAAAAATGATATAAATCCCATAAAGGTTTGGGAAACAATATCATTATTTAACATATAAATTTATAGGTTATTTTTAATACAAAAACATCTCTTATGTAGTGCTCAAATATTCTTAATCATTTCCCTTCTTATTAGATCAATACAATTTGGATGCTCATGAATGTATCTATTAAATTCCATTGCAAGTAATCTCGCTTCATATGCATCACATGCATAAAAGCAATTCTCAAGGCGTTGATTATCACAATTTCTATAATGAACTGTGTAAGGCCTTAAGCTTGAAAGTGGGATTTTAAATTGAGTTTGATTCATTATCAATTTATATTCCTATTTCAGTTATGCATCCATTTGAAAAATTTTTCTACGGATGTCTTGTAACCAATATAAATTAAAATATATTTAAAAATTGAATTTACATTAAAATTCGATTTATAAACGATTAAAAAAATTAGAAGAGCTTATTCACATGAGCAAATTATCTGAAATAGATCTAGGATCAGCCCTTTTATCAACTTTTATCTTAGTCGGATTCATAGCTACAGCATTTGTCTTTGTGAGACTAACGATAATTGGACTAAACTATGTAAAGGTTAATTATTTAAAAGAAGAAGGGGAAGATAAGGATGAAAAGAAAAACAAAGGAGAAACCAAAGGGTTTTAAACTCATTAAATAAAAGAAAACCGAAGAAAGGGCTTCCAAGACATAAAAAATTATTAGTAGATGGTTAATGAATTCATCAATTCGTAAAATATGTTAATTTAGTAAAATCTAGGGTTATTCATAATGAAAGTAAATCCACTAATACCAATTGGTGAAAAAATAAAGGTAGATAAGTCGAAAATAGAAAATCTACTACCAAATAAATTATTGAATGACTTACCTAAAATAATAAATGGTGTAATTGTAGATTACAAAATGACAGATGGTATGGGTATTGGATATGTATTAATGACTGAAGATAATAAAAAAATATGGATCTTCAACACTGAATTAAATCAGCAAATAAAGGAAGAATATAAGTTATATGATACTAATAAATTAAATAATCAAAAGGATCATGATCTTATACTAGGAAAATATAAATTAGATTACGAGATAAATGGTAACAGGAGTATTAAAACGATAGCAAACCCTTTCAATCTAGCTAAATGGTTCATATTTACTCTGAAAGATATATTCTAAACTACTAATCAACTTGTCGTTTCATGATAAGAAATAGCATTTTGCCAATTTTTATTGTTTCTGAAAGTTCCCATCTTTCAAGTCCCTTTTTATTTAGAAATTGACTTAGTTGAATAGCAGGATGTTCGGAACCCTCATTTTCCTGATATTGTTCTGGAAATTGATCTTTTAGAAAATCTGGACTAAGTGAACCTTTAAGTTTTTCGCTTGCGGCCTCTGGATTACTGGCTTCTTCACTTTTACTTGACGAATCGTCTACATTGAGATGGACAACATAATATTCCCACTTCATAAATAGGATTTAATATAATGTCTATTATACATAATTAAACTAAAAAATATTTTGATAAATTCAGATTTCAATAAAGTTAAATTCCAGAAATATAATCAAAAAAATATTAAGATAGTAAAAAGCACATTAAAGTCATCGTGGAAGGATTTGACCCAGCAATAAATTATGGCCCAAATGATGCAGGGATATCAGCAATAACAATAATTTTAGGAATTATTGGACTTATCGCTATTTCATGGCTATTTGGGAAAATATATGAACAAGTAGCTAATATTTTCGAGAATAATAATAGAAATGATTCATAGATAAACATGTATTAAAGATATATTTATCTATAAAATAAACATATTAGATTCAAAATTATTTATGAATGAACTAACAATTCTATATAGTTGTGAATTATTGCGAACTAAAATAACAAAACTATATTAGATGTAGTATTTTGTGAGTTATCTATTAATCGTTACTTATGTTAGCTTCATTGATGGTTCATGATTGGGCTACGCCATTAAATCTATCGGCTCCAATAGCTGGCATACTTACTATAGGTGGCTTTATGGGCTACTACAGTTTATCTAGAAAGTTTTAAAATTATACCTAAAGAGTAGAGAAATCATATTTACAAGATATAAATGAAGAAGTTAAGCTGGATAGAATTTGATGAATGTATAGATTCAATATATAAAAAATGCAAAAACAAAAATTTTCAAGGAGTTTATGGTTTTCCTAGGGGAGGTCTATGTCTTGCTGTTGCATTAAGTCATTCGCTTGGACTCCCTTTATTAGATTTCCCAAAAAATAATTCACTCATAGTTGATGATATTTATGATACTGGACAAACACTTGAAGAAATAAAGAATATAAAAGGTTCAGAAACTCATGTATGGGTTAGTAAAGTAAAACCAACATGGTGGAATTCCTATAAATATATCAAAGATAATGAATGGATTATTTTCCCTTGGGAGAATATAAATGAATCATATAAAGATAGAGATTTATACTATAAATCTAGAAATTGATTTCTTACCACATTAATTCATTATTATTACCTATCCTAAATGATAAATTAACTGAAGTTAAACTCAATAAGTCGTTTAATTTCATAGCAAACTCATAAGTATCGCCTTTTAATCCTAAATTAATATAATCATTTTTTGTTTTTATTTTTTTCCTAAATTTCAATAAACCTATACATTTTTTCCAGTTATTATTATTATAAGTATATGTCCATAGATCAAAAATATCCTCAATGATATTAATGGGGATCTCGGAAGAATAACCTGTAATATAATTATCTAATTTATATCGATCAAATTTCGAATCAAAAGCCAGAATATCTAAAGTGCTATTAATTGCTTCTTTAACTTCACTTGCCGCTTCAATACCAAATAATTCCTTTCTATAAAACTCGAGCAATTCGATACTTAAAGAATTCAAAATATCGTCCTCCTCAGTAAAATTTACAATCCAAAAGCTTTTATCATCATTTAATCCTGAAGCCAAATATAGATTTACAGATTTAGTCATTAATTCAATTCTATAGACGCTATGCAATAAATAGGACTTTTAAAAAGCGAATTTAATAAAAAGATATCTACTATAAAATAATAATCTTTATGTACTTAATTTGAAAAAATTTTTTTTATTGTAAAAATAAAAATAACTTCACAAATAAATGGAAAAAGTAGTCTCAAGAAAATCCACGGGTTATCAAAAAAGCCTTGGTCCTGGAATCCTATTAGCTGCAGCATGCATAGGCGGATCACACCTAATGTCATCGACTACAGCGGGCGCCAAATTTGGATTTTCGCTTCTTGGCCTTATTTTATTAACAAATTTAGTAAAATATCCATTTTTACTTGTTGGAACAAGATTTACAGCTGTTACTGGATTATCACTTTTAGAGGGGTTTCAAAAACGTAATAAATTTTATTTACCTATCTATTTAATTGTTGGTTTAATTACTGGAACCTTTACTATTTCTGCCGTTAGCTTTGTCACTGGTCTCCTTTTAAAAAATATAGTAATTTTTTCATCTTTTCCTGCTCTTGATTTAGCTATAGGGATATTAATAGTCTGTTCATTAATATTATTTTTAGGCCAATATAAAGCCCTTGATAGGATATCTAAAATTCTTGTATTTTTGCTTACAGTATTAACATTTTTTGCTGTTATATCTTTACTTATTAAAGGCCCTGCTGGAGATATCAATATTTCATTCTTGAATAGCAATCCCTCTCCATGGACTCTCTCAAATCTTGGGTTTCTAATTCCTCTTATGGGCTGGATGCCTGGTCCAGTAGAGCTTTGTATATGGCCATCATTATGGATGTTTTCAAGAGCCAAAGAGACGGATCACACAGCAACTTTAAAAGAAGCAGAATTCGATTTCAATCTCGGATATTTCATCACTGTTTTAACTGCAATTTTCTTTCTAATTCTTGGTGCATACACAATGTATGGCACTGGCGATGAAATGCTTACAGGATCAGGAGTTAGTTTTGCTCAGAATTTAATCCGCTTGTATACAGAATCTATTGGTGGATGGGCAAAGTGGATAATTGTACCTGCAGCTTTTGCTGCAATGTTTAGCACTACGCTTACATGTCTAGATGCATATCCCAGGAGTATCTCATCAGCTCATGGTTTGATAGCTCGCTCAGACAAGGGAAATAGCTCTACGTTGAGTGAAAAGAAACGTCTCAAAAAATGGATCATTTTTCATGTTTTTGCATCATTTTGTGCACTTCTTCTTGCCAAATCTGGAGGGATTGGAGTTAAAGACTATGTCTTCGGGGCGATGACCGGTAGTTTCCTAACAGCTCCTTTGTTTGCTTGGATGGCTATGGATACAATGAATAGCTCATTAGTAAAAAGTCAATTTCGTTATGGAATTGTTCTAAAAACAGTTTGCTGGTTTGGGATTTCATTCCTCTCAGTCTTTAGTTTATTATTCATATTCAATTCATTCTTTGGTATTGGACAATAAACTCACAATTTATAAATATCGATAAAATAAAAATAGTTAATGAATAATTAACTTGAGGCAGAAGTATAATGTTTAAGAGCAAATTTCCAGAAGAGTCTGCTAAAAATAAAAAATAAACTACTTAATATTAGGCCAAAGAATAAAATTTTAAATTTAAGTTCCCCAAGAATTGCCTCAGCAGGGAAAGTGGTTAAAAAAGCTACAGGTAAAACCAAAGTAAATATGAATCTCAAGATAACAGGATAAGCTGAAATAGGGTATCTACCTGCAGCTAACAAAGCCCTAAGAACTTCTGTAGCATTCCATGTCTTAACAAACCAAATACTAGATGCAGAAATTAGAAACCAAACAGAATAAAGAATAATAAAACCAATTAATAAGGAAATAATGAATACAAATAATGCGTAAATTGAAAAAGTTGAACCTGATTGGATAGCCGCCCAAAAAACAATTGAAAGTCCTAAAATAATTTCAGGTAAACCTGCGAAAGAAAACTTTTTAACTGATAGCCAAAATTGACTATCAATTGGTTTTAATAAAACATAATCGAGAGTACCCTCTCTAACGTAATTAACGATTTCGGTTAAATTTGGTCGTAAAAGAGCATTCGTTAAACCATCAAGAAATGTATAAACACCCTGAATAACTAAGGCTGATTCCCAAGTCCAATCTCCTAATTGCCTTCCTCCAGTAAAAAAAAGGGATAATATAAATACACTTCCCAAAAGAGTTCCCAACATAGCAAGCAACTCAATCAAAAAATTTAATTGATATTCAAGTTGAGAAGCAAATGCTGTAGACCAAAATAATCTAATAGTTTTAAAGTAACGCTGCATATTAGGCTCCCATTGCTGTATATCTTTTTACACCTAGTTTCCAAAGAATATTTACAGAAGGTACCAGTATTGAAATCCACAAAATTTGAGCTAAAAAGCCATTAAAAATATCAACTGGCATCCCTGATAAAATCTTCGCTGGAAAATTAATTAGATAGGGAAAAGGTGTTAACATTGCTACTTTTAGAACGTAAGAAGGAAAGGCTGATAAAGGTACTAATAAACCAGAAAGAAAAAGATAAGGAACAAATATTAATCTCTCAAGAGCACTAGATTTTTCAGTCCAAAAGCAAAGTGCAGCGACTAAACTTTGAAGAAGAAAAGCAATAGTAAAAGCAAAGTGAGTTGATAAGTACGCCAAAAACAATTGAGGTAGTGAGGGAAGCCAAAAAGATGATGGATTTAATATAAAAAAAGTAATAGCTATGGCTATTGCGAAAGGAAGTCTTGTTGCTTGCTCTGCCAAGTGAGAAGCTACATATCTAAATAGAGGGTGCAAAGGCTGCAGCAAATATGGAGATAATCGACCAGAAAGAGAATCTTCCTCAAACGAGAAGACAACCCAAACAACTGAAAATTGCCTAACTAGAAAAGCGCTTAAAAAATATCTTGCCAACCCTGTATCATTTAGACCAAATGAATTGCCAACATCATTTTGACTCCAAAGAGAAAACATAATAAATGGTAGTACTCCAGAAAGAGCCCACAAAGCTATTTCGATGCGATATTCCAACATGTATGCATATTGCGTTGTAAGTAAGGTCTTAATAACCTTGAAAGACAATCCAAATATTCTCAATTGACTTTACCTTTAATAAATAATTCTCCAATTAATTCATCAATAGGAGGATCACTAATCTCTAAATCGATAATATCGAAATCAGTTAATAGATTACTTACTACATCTGTCAATTTATCCCTTGAAACTAATAAACATACAAAACGATCATTTAAATCTTGAATCTCACCATATTTTTCAAATTGTTCACTTGCACATGGATTTTTCAATTCAACTTTTACCTCTCTTGATGGAGATAATGAATTAGCTAGGGAATCAAGGTCACCATCATAAAAAAGCTTTCCTTTATGAATACAAATAACTCTTGGACATAATGCTGTTATGTCAGCCATGTAATGACTCGTCAGCAATATTGTCGCTCCAGTTCTTTTGTTGTATTCAGATAAAAAACTACGAACTCTAGCTTGAGCATTTACATCTAGACCAAGAGTAGGTTCATCTAAAAAAAGGACAGATGGTTTATGCAATAAGGCAGCAAGAATTTCAGATTTCATTCTTTGTCCTAACGACAACTTTCTTACAGGTCTTGTAAGTTCTTCTCCTAGTTCAAGCATTTCTGCCAATTCATTAATTCTTACTTTTGCTTCGTGGTCAGACAAACCATATATAGCTGCGTTTACATACAAAGAGTCCATGGGAGGAAGGTCCCAAATCAACTGCTGCTTTTGCCCCATAACCAAAGTTATCTCCTTAAGAAAAGCCGTTTGCCTTCTTTGAGGAGAGAAACCACCAACATCAACTAACCCTTTCGATGGATAAATGAGGCCACACATCATTTTCAATAATGTGGTCTTACCAGCTCCATTAGCCCCAAGAAATCCGACTACCTCTCCCGGTGAGATTTTAAAACTAATATCAGTAACGGCAGGGACGTCATAAGTCTTTCGATCGAAAAAATGCTTAAGAGTACCCTTAAACCCAGGCTGTTTGTTTGCAACTCTATAATATTTACTCAGCTGATCTACAACGATCAAGTCACTAGGATTATTGTGCAATTAATTTTCAAATGCTTCAACATTAAGATAAAACATTTTTGCCTACATAGTCGATAAAATCAAAGTAATTAAAAATCTATAGGTTGTTAAAACTAAATGGATGAACAAAAATATGTAATAGCGATAGCTCTTGCAGAGCAGAATAATAAAAGATTAATGCCTCTTGGAGGAAAAACTGTTTCTAGAGTTGATACTTTAAGTCAATCTTCTAAAAAAGAAGTCGAAAAGATAATACTTGATTTATTACTAAGGATATTTCAAAGAACTACTGAAGGTAGTCTTAAAATATCAAACGATGAAACTGGATTATTACTAGCAGAAATTAGTTTTGAAAATATGCATAATAATATTCCCTTAATTAAATCAAATTGGATTAATAATGGAGATACAGATACTTTAATAGAAAAATTAAAATCAATATGTTCAAATCTTTGGAGTATTGAATTTAAAAAACATGAAGGAATATTATTCAACAACCTAAAAAATAAAAATTAGCCAGAAATTTTCATTTGAGTTTTTTCGGCTTTACGTATAATCTTCTGAGCCTCATCACGAGAAAGACAAGACTCGGCTTTGCTTTGTAATCTTATTAATTTTGCATGCTGCTTTTCTAACTTCATAACTTAATCTAAATAATTTATTAAAAATTAAAATTAATTTAGCATATAGATATCAATTTGTAAACAAATGAGTTACTTAATTCTAATATTATCAGTAATTCTAGCCTTCTTTTTTTGCTCCTGAGATGTATCTATGCAGTACAGAAACATCTAATTCACCTAACCCGGCCTGCATTAATCTTTGCTCAATCTCTTTTACTTTAGAAGCTATGGGTAAATCAATATTTATAGATTTACCCAGATCAATTGCAATAGTTAAATCCTTATGATGCAACTCTAGTTTGAATCCCAAGGGATGTTTATCCATCAACATTGCTTTTGATCTATTTTCTAATGGCCATGAATTTGCTGCTCCAACTTTTAAAGCAGCAACCACATCATCCATGGGCAAATCAAGCAATTTTCCTAATTCCATTGCCTCGGCTACTGCTGCATATGTTCCTGCGACTAATATTTGATTAAGAGCTTTGACTTGTTGACCTTTACCTACGCCATTAAAGTAATTAATTGATTTGCCGAGGACTTCAAATATATGTTCAAAAGGTAAACACTCTTTTTTGCTTGCTCCAATAAACAATGACAGTGAACCTTTATGAGCTCCCTCTGTCCCCCCTGAAACTGGACAGTCAACATAAAAGATATTTTTTTTGGACAATCTCTTATGTATAGAGATTGATTTATTAGGACTTATTGTAGAGAAATCAATCACAAAAGATTTAGGCTTTAGTGTGTCTGCTACTCCATTATCACCAAATAGAACAGCTTCAACCGCATTATCATCAGTAACGCAAATCAAGAGTCCATCGCAGTCAGTAACAGCCTCTATAGGGTCAAAAAAATATTTTTTTTGATCATCATTCTTTAGTTTATCTCTCTTATATAAATTCAAATCATATCCATTATCAATAAGACGCTCAGACATAGGCTTCCCAATAGCGCCAAGACCAATAAAAGCTAGTTTCATTAAAATCAGATTTCTATTCAAAACGAATTAAGAGTAATAAGTACAACAAAGGTTTGAACTATTACTATAAAAAATTAATATGCTGCCAAAA
This sequence comes from uncultured Prochlorococcus sp., assembly GCA_902634795.1. Classification (GTDB taxonomy): domain Bacteria; phylum Cyanobacteriota; class Cyanobacteriia; order PCC-6307; family Cyanobiaceae; genus Prochlorococcus_B. Next base: position 18,306 of record CACPLK010000016.1, read on the forward strand.
GAAGAAAATATGATGCGATAATTAATTCATTGAATACTTAAGAAATTGACTAATTTTACAGATTCCAAGAATGCAACTCATCATTGGTATCCATTCTTGAAGTATCAAGAGGAATGTGAAGCCGCTGGCAAGGAAGCTAGTGTTAACGATTGGATGAGAGCTTCAGGGCAACTACAAAACAGAATTGATTTTGAAGAAGCTAAGAAAGCAGCAGAAGCTGAAGCTCTAAAAGCAAAAGCTGAGGCACCCAAAAAAGAGGCTTAAATAATTAATTATTATTCAAGAAAAACCTTATATATTGACCTTTTAAATAATTAGGAATATTACTTACAGATAATCAAGAAAATCTTGTGAAGATCTATCAAACTATTTCCGTCTATGTAATTCCTTTTACTAAAGTTATCTGATTAAGGTCCTAGGAAATAATCACGCCTAAGATCAAGACCATTTTTGATTCTTAAATAATGTCGGAGACCAAAACCCTAAATGTTCTTCTAGCCCCAGAAGGTCAATTACAGGGTAATGGACAATTAAGAGAATCCTTTCATGAGAGAAGGAGTCGCAAAGGTGCGGACTACCCTATGTGGTTTTTAAATTCTTTATTAGTTAACAAATTCAAAATCACTGAAGAAGAAGGTTATGAAGCAGTTATAGCGGAAGATTCAACAACGATTGCTTGGTTAAAACTTCGATTTGGTGGGGAAAGGTTAACTAAAACATTAGATATTGAAGAGCTTTGGCAACATGCAAGTCAGCCCCCTGAACCGCCAGAAAGAAGAGATATAACACCGCCGAAATAGATATTCAATGAAACCAATTCACCAGATAACTATTCATCATAAACAGGAGGGAAAAACATATACCTTTGATGTCCCTGAAGGTGAGTATATATTGAGAAATTTTGAATCAAAAGATGAAAATGGACAAATTATTGGAGACACATTGCCATTCTCTTGCAGAAATGGATGTTGTTCTGAATGCGCAGTTAAGATAATTTCAGGACGAATGGATCAACAAGCTTGTATTGGTCTATCTAAAGAAATGAGAGACAAGGGATACGGATTGTTATGCGTTTCAAAAGCTATTGGACCATTGGAATGCGAGACTCAAGATGAGGACGAAGTATATAACGCTCAATTCGGAAAATATTTCAAAGGATTGGACACCCAAGCTGGTAATCCATTTGATATTTGATTTTTCTAAATAGTCTTATTTGTCTGTCCAAAAATTTAAAATATCCTGACCTGTAAAATTAACATTTTTATCATATCTCAATGCATTTGTCTTCTCCATTGGGAGTGCAAATTGCTTAAATATCAAAGTTGCAAATTTCAAAAATTTAACTGGCTTTGTTAAACCTTTAGCACCTACAAAAGCTCTGAAAGAATCGATAATTTTGTTTCTCAAATCCCAAAACTTATTGTCATCAAGATTAAAAACCCACGGGAAGGCATTTTTTGATGTGTGGTTTGTTCTTTTGATCACTTCCTCATCAAATTCCTTTGGATCAATACCAAGTAATTCATAAAACTCACCTCTTTCGCAAACTGTCAAAGTATGAGTAAGGAAAACGCTCCACAAGAAGAAACGACTTAATAATTTACCTCTAAATCCTTTGGTAATTCCAGGCCAACATCTCATCATTACTGTAAAACAATCACCATGTCTATTCTCGTCTTGACACCATGGCTCAAAGAAATCAAAAAGAGGAGCAAAAGCCTGATCTGGATTAGCCTTAAGGTGCCTATCCATCAAGATATATCTCCAATAACCAATCTTTTCTGAAAGATACACAGAATAAATAACCCAACTAATGGGGAACCAAGTCGCTGCCCTTTTTCCTCCTAAATGAGGGAGATCCACTTCAATACCTTCTGCAACTAATGCTCTGCTTAAAAAGCCCGCATGTCTAGCTTCGTCTCTAGCTAAAAACTGAAATAGTTTTCCAAGATCTCTATTTCCCTCTTTCTTCAAACGATTGGAAATCTCCTTAAATAGTAGGAATCCAGAAAACTCTGAGATAACTGACCTAACTAAATAACTCTCATATGTCTCTTTAGCCTTCTGAGGCAATTCTTGTAATCTATCTAGACTTGCCTTCCTATCAAAATGAGTACAGTTATAATCTGCTTTCATTTCTGAGAGCATTGCTTCAAACTCTTCGCGGGCATCAGTTAATTCTGTCTTAGCTGCTTTTTTAAATTCAGTTACGTAAAAACGAGGTGTTAAAAGGTTTTCATCTAAATGTGGCGGCAACTCATTTGTTCCGCGTGTATCAACTCTTAGTTTTGGTGAAGAAGCTGTTGCGGTCATCCCTAATTATCAAGCAAGAACATAATTGTATGTCTTTATTTGAAAAAAAGGTGAATTTTTAATCAGGTAGTAATAGAGCTTTGCTTAAAACGACTAAAAAGGAGCTAAAAAATAATTATTAAAATTTATATTTAATAATTTAAGTAAATCAAATACACAAAATTAATAATATTTTAAATGTAAATTCAAAACATTATTAATTTAAACAATTAGTAAAAAAAACTTAGGAATGAATATCTTGTAAGGCTGAAACTGATAGAAGTTGATTCTGCAATGCCTCTATCCCTTTCACAGCAGCGCTAGCACCCTTCAACGTTGTCAAAGTTGGCACAGAGTAGTCAAGAGCTGCTTTTCTAAGATATTTGTCATCATAAATTGCTTGACGTCCAATAGGAGTATTTATTACCAACTGAACCTTTCCAGAACGAATCATGTCCTCAATATTTGGTCTTCCTTCATGAACCTTCAAAACTCTTTCTACCTTCAAATCGAATTTCTCGAGATACTTAGAAGTACCAGATGTTGCCAGAACTGAAAAACCTAGTTCAATTAATTTCTTTGCTACAGGAATCAATGCAGGTTTATCTCGATCATGAGTAGATAAGAAAACATAACCGGAAGTAGGCAATCCCTCTCCTGCTGCAAGTTCTGATTTCGCATAGGCCATTCCAAAAGTTTTTGCAGATCCCATCACCTCACCAGTTGAACGCATTTCTGGTCCCAAAACACTGTCTGAGCCAGGAAAACGTCTAAAAGGCATAACAGCCTCCTTTATTGCTTGAAGTGGTGGAATTGGTTCTTGATTTAATCCAATATCTTTAAGTGTTTTACTTAAAAGTAACTGTGTTGCAATTTTTGCAAGAGGGACTCCAGTGGCTTTAGAAACGAAAGGAACTGTTCTTGAAGCCCTTGGATTTGCCTCAATAATATAAACAATCTCATTGCCTTCTTCATCTCTCTTGACAGCAAATTGAAGATTAATTAGACCAACGACATCTAGTTCAATAGCTAAAGATTTTGTCCAATGCTTAATTGTTTTGATTGATTCTGCAGATAGCGTTATTGAAGGAAGGCAACAAGCTGAGTCACCAGAATGAATACCAGCCGGCTCTATATGCTCCATCAGTCCTCCAATAACAACATTTTTGCTTACATCACACAAAGCATCAACATCAACTTCAATTGCATTCTCTAAATATTGATCTATAAGGATTGGATGATCTGGCTCAACGTTTACAGCTTCTTTTATATATCTCTCCAATTCATCTTGCTCATAAACAATTTCCATAGCTCTACCACCAAGAACATATGAAGGCCTAACAACCAGTGGATATCCAACTTTAATTGCTACAGCCAAAGATTCTTCAAAAGTTCTAGCAAGACCATTTTTGGGTTGCCTAATATCTAATCTCCTCAAAACCTTGTCAAATTGCTCTCTATCTTCTGCCAAATCTATTGAGATAGGGGATGTACCTAAAATCTTGGTTCGTAATTTTGAATTTTCCGATTTCTCTAACCAATTGACTATTGGTAAAGAGAGTTTTAAAGGAGTTTGCCCTCCAAATTGAACTACTATTCCATAAGGTTCCTCAAATTCAATAACATTTAGAACATCTTCTAGAGTAAGAGGTTCAAAGTAAAGTATGTCGCTCGTGTCATAATCAGTAGAAACGGTTTCAGGGTTACTATTTATCATTATTGTTGTAAAATCATCCGCTTGAGCTTGATAAGAAGCATGACAACAACAATAATCAAATTCGATACCTTGTCCAATACGATTTGGACCTCCACCCAAAATTAAAATTTTATTTTTATTATCATTTTTTATTTCATTAAGATTAATATTCTTGATTATATTTCCGTCGTTATCAATCCTGTAGGCAGGTCTTTCATATGTAGAATAATGATATGGTGTATTCGAGGAAAATTCAGAAGCACAAGTGTCAACTGTTTTATAAACAGGTAATATTTTAAGATAGGTTCTTCTAGCTCTAATTGTTAATTCATCAGTATTTAGTGCAAAGGCTATCTGACGATCAGAAAATCCAAGTTGTTTTAGTTTAAAGAAAAAATTAGGCTCTAATTGAGTAATATTTTCATAATTAAGTAATTGATCCTCTGCTTCTACTATGTTTCTGAGTTTTGATAAGAACCAAGGGTCTATTTTAGAAAAAGAAAAAATTTCATTATCGCTACGTCCATTTTTCATTGCTAATCGAACATACATTATTC
>CACPLK010000017.1 GCA_902634795.1 uncultured Prochlorococcus sp.
AAAGCAAGTTGCTGTGAAATTAATAGGAGTTTAACTAAAAAGATAAGACACAAACGAACCTACAAAACTGGGCAATGTTTGAAGAGAAACATCCCACAACCTTCGCAAGTATGTATCAGTTCTGGGTTTCTAAAGTTGCCATCTGAATACGCAAAAGCATTTAAGTTTTGAGGTTTGATTGGAAACTAGACAAGGAATGTTGTTTTGGGTATAAACAATAACCACTTTTGCTGACTTAGATTATTAGCACTGGAATGGAAGTGAAAAAACAAAAAAAAGGTGTATTTGGAATCAGTGACTTCCATACCACTTCCATACCGTTTTTATAGATACTCAATTTGTGACTTAATGAACTTAAAACCCTGAAAACGCAACTATATTTTGTTTTGGGTATTAAAAAAGCACCTATAAGGTGCTTATTAATGGTGCCAGGACCCAGATTTGAACTGGGGACACGGCGATTTTCAGTCGCCTGCTCTACCAACTGAGCTATCCCGGCTCTACCCTCTAATAATCTACCAATTCGTAAGTACCTTATTGAAAAATAAATTGAAATCTCCTTAATTTTCTTATGCCCAATTTCAAAGGCAACTTGAAAATCAAACGAAAGCTAGCGATCTTTTGATTCTCTTGGAAGTATGTTTCATGGCGCAGGAATAGCTTTAATCATCTTCACCAATGTTTTATGTGCATCTGAACAGTCTTGAAGAATATGATCAAATTTTATTTCTACTGTCTGTTCATCAATTTTAATCTGAAAAGATTCTGAAGATAGGCTTATCATTTTCGCTGATTTAAAAGTTTGAATTTTGCCATAATATTTTGCATATGCATTGACTGCATCGTTATGGTCTTTGTTCATATGATTACATATTCTTGTGCTTGACTCTTGGGTGATTGCTTCAGAATTCATAAAATTTTTTTGATAGTGATTTTTATAAATTAATTAATAAGTTGGTTAGGTTTAATAAATTGAGATGAAGAAATTTTTTAAAGAATTTAATTCTTTATTCATCATAATCCCATCAAAGCAATACTTGCTACTCCTGCTGCGGGGGGTCTGTTGCAAATTTTTATTGGTATACCAATTTCTCTTTCTCTTATTTTTTTCCAAGTAATGTTTTTTGCACCTCCTCCAATAGTAATTATTTGCCGAGGTAAATCAGCTCCAAGTTCATTAAGTTTTTGCCAGCCTCTTGCTTCTATTTTCGCCAAACCTTCAAATAATGCATGAAGATAAAGAGAATCACTGACTGGTCTTGGCTCAAGTTTAGGTCGCAAATTGGGATCATCTATTGGAAATCTTTCTCCTTGACTTGATAATGGAAGAAGATTTAATCCTGTTGATTTATTAGGGTTGATTTGTTTGCTTAATTCTTCAATATATTCAAGATTAAAAAAATCTAATAGTATTGCAGCCCCCGTATTAGATGCTCCACCAGATAGCCAATTTCCTAATAATTTATGGTTTGAGATACCTTTCCCCTCAAGGGGCTTATTGACAAACTTTTTTATTACTATTGTGCTGCCAAGAATTGTTATCCCATCATTTTTATTAGGGAAAGTGGCTAAAACCCCAGCATTAGAATCTGTAGTTCCAGCTATAACTTGAAGACTTTTTGGTAAACCTAGCTCATTGGCTTTTTTAGTACATATATCCCCCATTATTTGACCTGAAGGAATTATTTTAGGAAGGCATTTTAACCATTTTAGATTTTGAAAATTTTCTGGCCATGAACTATTTGATATTTCCCAACCCATCCTAATATTGTTACCTTCTTCCCCATACTCCCAATTATTTATAAGCCATCCACTTATCCAATCTGCTTGATGCCGTAAGATTATTTCATTACCATATAAGGTCAAAAGCCTTAGTGCTCTTCCAACACTTCCACTTATGCTTGAGCCTGCACATTCTTTGGTAAATAGCTTTTCAATCTTGTATGAATATTCCGGAAAGGATAAGAAATAAGGTAGCGCTTTCCCAATAGGTTCTCCATTTCTCTTGCATGCTAATAGTGTTCCAGAAGTTCCAGCAACAGAACAAGAAACCAATTCTTCTTTAAGATCTTTTGGAATTTCTTGCATTAGAGTTTTGAGGCAATTTATCCAGTCTTCAGAAATTTCAAGACCTTTAGAGTATTTCTTTGATGATGTGAATAGTATTTTCTTGTTAGTATTAATGATCGCAATTCTTACTCCTGATGTACCAAGATCAATACCAAGTACAAGAGAATTATTTAACATTTTTTTGATTAAATTCTTTTTATATGAGCAAACTTAGTTCTTTTGCTTTTTGTGATACGTCCTCCCATGGGAGAAGAATATCTGTTCTACCAAAATGACCATAGGCAGCAGTGTCTCTATAAAAACGTCCACCTCTAATACTTGGTAGGTTTTGAAGATCGAATGCTTGAATAATTGCGCTTGGTCTTAGATCGAATTGATCTTGAACAAGTTGTGTTAGTTCAGAATCTGAGATCTTTCCTGTCCCAAATGAATCCACAAGAATCGATATAGGTTTTGCAACTCCGATTGCGTAACTTAATTGAACTTCAACTTTTTTTGCAAGATTTGCTGCAACTAATGCCTTCGCAACAAATCTTGCTGCATAAGCTGCAGATCTATCAACCTTAGTCGGGTCTTTCCCTGAGAAAGCGCCTCCTCCATGGCGAGCATATCCACCATAGGTGTCAACAATTATTTTTCTTCCAGTTAAACCTGCGTCACCTTGAGGACCTCCAATAACAAATTTGCCAGTCGGATTAACAAGGAAGCGAGTTGATTCTTTAGCAGGCTTTAGAGCTAGGTCTTCTGTAGCCGGCTCAACAACAAACTTCCATAGATCTGTGGCAATTCTTTTCTGGATTTCCCCTTCAAGAGTTATTCCAGCAACTTCTGATTTGTGCTGAGTAGAGATAAGTATTGTGTCTATTGAGCATGGTACTCCGTTTTCGTAGGAGACACTTACTTGGGTTTTGCCATCAGGTAAAAGATAATCGATTAATTGTTGATGCCTAACTAATGCAAGCCTTCGTGCTAATCGATGCGCAAGACTTATTGGCAATGGCATAAGTTCCGGAGTCTCGTCACAAGCAAATCCAAACATGATCCCTTGATCACCAGCCCCAACTTGATCTAGCGGATCTGTTGTATGGTCTTCAGCTTCATTTACACCTTGAGCAATGTCAGAAGACTGTTGGTCAAGTGCGACTAGAACTGCACAACTATTAGCATCAAATCCACCATCACTAGCACTTCTATAGCCAATGCTTTTGATGACTTCTCTAACAAGCTTGTTAAAATCCACCTCTGCCTTGGAAGTTATTTCTCCAGTTATTAAACATAAGCCAGTATTAACAACTGCTTCACATGCGACTCTGCTGGTTGGATCTGCATTTAAGCATGCATCTAAAACTGCGTCACTCACTTGATCACAGATTTTGTCTGGATGCCCTTCAGTGACTGATTCAGATGTGAAAACGTATCTACTCATTTAAAATATTAATATTCAATATTTTAGTGGCTTGAATGAATTTTTAATTCATTAAATTTTTCTATAAGAAATCTTTTTTCAGTCAGGATGGGGGGTTTTTCCCAGCCACCATTAAAGCCTACCACTATAGTTATACCAGCTTGTTTAGCCATTTTTAAATCAGTATCTGCATCTGAAATAAGAGCACAATCTGAAGGATTAAAGTTCATTTTTTTGCAAAGTTCTATAACTGCTTCTGGGTTGGGTTTAGAAGGATTATTCTCAGCACTCCAATGATAATCAAATATACCTTCCAATTTATTCCTGTAAATAAATTCTTCAATTCCCTTTTGTGTATCATTTGTCATTAATGCAATAGATACTCCTTTTTTTTTTAATGAAATCAATAGATCTAAAGCTCCTGAAATTAAATTTCTCTGCTTCTGCTTATTTCCTTTTTGATTGGAAAGGTAAATATCTACTTCATTGAAGATTTCTTTACCTATTGAAAGTGATTGATACCAATCGAAACCAAATAAAGTGAATATTGTAGCAGTAGATATAATATTATGATCTCTAGAAGCTATTGCTATGCTTGCATTAGCAGAAAGACAATTTTTTTTTAATCCATAAACAGAAATAAGAAACTTTTTCAATAACCATATTTTAATTTTGTTTAGTTTTAATTTTTTAAATTTATCTTCAAAAAAAACTATCCTAGTTTTAGCCAGTTCTAATAAGCATTCTTCACTATTTGATAAGGTCCCATCCTTATCAAATATGATTGCCTTAATAAAACCAACAGAGCTATTCCTTACTAACAGTTCTGCCATTTTTTTAAAAATTTAAATAATCAAATAGTCATTACTGCAATAGGATCTTCTCCCTCCTCCGCTTGCTCAAGAAGCATTTGTTTGTATCTTGCTGCCATCTCTTCAGCCTTATCAAAAACTTTTTGAGGATCAGTCAGCATGTCTCCAGGCTCTGGTTCAAGTGCCTTTGTCGATAAAGAAATTCTGCCTCTTTCAGCATCAAGATCAATAATCATGACCTTCATTTGATCATTGACGTTTAATACAGAGTGAGGGGTTTCAATATGTTCATGGCTTATTTCAGAGATATGAAGAAGTCCACTTACGCCTCCAATGTCTATAAACGCACCATAAGGCTTGATTCCTCTGACTGCTCCTACAACAACTTCTCCAACTTCAAGTCGATTCATCTTCCTTTCAACTAAAGCCCTGCGATGACTTAAAACAAGTCTATTCCTTTCTTCATCAACTTCTAAGAATTTCAGTGGTAAGAAATCAGCAACTAGTTCTTCTTTCGCCTTTCGAGTGCTTATATGTGATCCAGGAATAAAACCTCTGAGCCCTTCAACTCGAACAAGTGCACCACCTCTATTGGTAGCAAAAACCTCGGAGTAAATTGTCGCATCTTCTTTTTGTAATTGTCTAACTCTTTCCCAAGCTCGTTGATATTCAATTCTTCTAATTGATAGAGATAATTGACCATCCTCATTTTCCTCGGTCATTATAAAGAATTCTCTAATTTCTGAAGGCTGTAAAACATCACTCAGACCTTCGACTCTATTTATTGAGACTTCTTGCATAGGCATAAAAGCGGCTGTTTTAGCACCAATATCTATCATTGCTCCTTTAGATTCAAGAGCAAAAACAGTTCCGTTGACTATGTCACCAGGTTTAAAGTTATAGTCATATTTACTTAGTAAAGATGCAAATTCATCAAGGGTGAAACCTGCACTTTCAAGATCACTCTTATTAATTCTGCTTGAAGAGTCGTCCGCAGCAGGTATGTTTTCGGGAATAGGGTCTTCTTTTAATTCGTTATTGGAATTCTCTTCAAATTCCTCACTTACGGAATTTGAAATAGTTTCTTCAGGTATTGATGTTTCTTTTTCAGGATTTTTTTCTTGAACTTTACCTGCTGGATTTTCAGACATGCTTGAATGGCGGTCTGCCTTTTAAGGACAGTGCGATAAAATTACAAAATGGCCCGCCGACCAGATTGAAATTAAATTCTACTTTACTGATAGGTCTTTCTAGTTAAAGAATTGATGCCAATTGTTCTTTTTTTATTGGTTTCAGTAATTCAAGGGTTTTCATGAAATCATTTATTCCATCAAATTGTCTATAAACTGAGGCAAATCTGATGTAAGCGACTTCATTAATATCTTTTAAATGTGTAAGAACCATTTCTCCAATCTCAATTGTTTTAATTTCTTTGCGAACTCCTTGATGGAGTTCTAGTTCTATTTCATCAACAATAAATTCAATTTGAGACCCAGGTATTAGTGTTTTTTCGCACGCTCTATTTAAGCCATTAATTATTTTACTTCTATTAAATAATTCTTTTGCCCCGCTTTTTTTTATAACATATATTGGTATTGTTTCTACTCTTTCGTAAGTAGTAAATCGGAAGTCGCAATTTAAGCACTCCCTTCTTCTTCTTACACTTCTTCCAGAATCAGCCGAACGAGATTCAAGAACTCGACTGTCTGTATTTTGACAAGATGGGCACTGCATGCAGCCCTTTTCAATAATTTAACTAACTTTAAACATTTATTTGCCTTCTGAGAAGGGGTAGATTAAATAAAAATACGTTTTATTTGAAAAAATATTTAGTTTAAAGATTAAATGAATAAAATTTTTTGATTTATAATTTAGACAATAAAAAAAGCCCTGGCATTAATGTCAGGGCTTTTTTTATTGTGTTTACTTGTCGTACTTTGGTGGATCGCGGAATGCGACAGCAAAGAAGAGAGTTACAAGTGCCAATGTAAGGATTAGCGTGTAAGAGAATGCTTCCATCTAGGTTCTCGGTATAAGTAGTGGGTAAAGAATCCTGACTTAGGCCCGACCAGGGACTCGGCGGGTTGATTCGTCTCCAAGTTTTTTAAAGAGACCAAACTCAACTTGATCCCCAAGCTCTGGATCGATACCTGAGAATCTGTCGCCAAAGAGAGTCCTTGCAGCGTGCCACCAGTGCCCGAAGAGGAATAACAAGCCAAAACACAAGTGTGCATAGGTGAACCAGGCTCTTGGAGAGCTTCTAAATACACCATCTGACTTGTAGCGATCTCTATCAAACTTGAAGGCTTCTCCAAGTTGAGACTTTCTAGCTAAACGTTTGACTATTACTGGGTCAGTAAATGTTTGACCATTTAATTCACCACCATAGACAGTAGCTGTAACACCAGTTTGTTCAATGGAGTACTTGGCTTCTGCACGACGGAAAGGAATGTCAGCTTTAACGTTCCCATCCTTGTCTTCAAGAATGACAGGGAAGTTTTCAAAGAAATTTGGAATTCTTCTTACTTCTAAGTCATTGCCAGCACTATCAGTAAATGAGATGTGACCTTGCCATCCACTTGGAACTCCATCTCCATTAACCATTGCTCCAACTCTGAAGAGACCTCCTTTAGCAGGACTGTTCCCAACATAGTCATAGAAAGCAAGTTGCTCAGGGATGGCTTCATAAGCTTCAGCTTTTGATGCACCATCATTCATAGACTCTTGAACTCTACGGTTGATTTCAGTTTTGAAATACCCAGAATCCCATTGATATCTAGTTGGACCAAATAATTCAACTGGAGTTGTTGCAGATCCGTACCACATAGTTCCAGCGACTACGAAAGATACAAAAAGAACAGCAGCTAGAGCACTTGCAAGAACGCCTTCAAGACTACCTAGCTTTAAAGCTCTATAAAGTCTTTCTCCAGGTCTATTGGTGATATGGAATATTCCACCAATTATTCCTAAAAGACCTGCACCAATGTGATTAGCAACAATCCCTCCAGCATTGAATGGATTAAAACCTTCAGCACCCCAAACTGGAGCGACTTTTTCTACATGCCCGGTTAATCCATACGGGTCAGAAACCCATATGCCAACAGTTGAGCAATGAAATGCGCCGAACCCAAAGCATGTCAATCCAGCTAAGAATAGATGTATTCCAAATATTCTTGGAAGATCTAATGCTGGTTCTCCAGTGCGGGAATCTTCCCACAATTCAAGGTCCCAGTAAGTCCAGTGCCATACGGCAGCAAGCATCAAAAGACCACTGAAAACTATATGAGCTGCAGCAACACCTTCGAAGCTCCAGAAGCCGGGGTCAACTCCGGTTGCACCGGTTATATCCCATCCATTCCAGCTGCCTGTAATTCCTAAGCGGGCCATAAAGGGCATGACATACATGCCTTGGCGCCACATTGGATTAAGTACTGGATCAGAAGGATCAAAAATGGCCAATTCGTATAAGGCCATTGAGCCGGCCCAGCCGGCTAACAAAGCAGTATGCATGAGGTGCACGGCCAGAAGACGGCCAGGGTCGTTGATAACGACTGTGTGCACCCGATACCAGGGCAATCCCATGGGTCAGGTTCGTATAACGAAGCTGCTTAATGCAGCAAGACTCGCATGATCGTAAATGGTATTGCTTGCGTTAATGCAAAGGATGAAGAGACCTGAAATGACTTTTGACACTATTGGATGAAAATTAGCTTGTTTTCTGTGGCTTTAATTGGCGAATAAGCAGTGAGGGACAAGAAAAAATCAAAAAAAAAAGAAAAAAAAGAATTTTTCAAATTTCAATTGATTTTGTAATTTTAAGTTGTTTTTTTATCCAATCAGTTTGAAAAAACGAAAATTCAGGGTTTAAATTCACTGGAAATCGACTATTAAAAAAAAAATCAAAGCCATTCAAATTCAAATAAATAAAACAGAAGAATGGACTCATTATTTTTCGGCAAATTACAAATTCTCAGACTCTTTGATTCAAATCCCGATTTTTCTGCTGAAGGGATATATAGTTTATTCCAGTAAAAATTGTTCTGAGTAAAAACCTCGGTTATGGAAACCACTAGTTTTGGCTTTGCCGCAAGTCTTTTATTTGTTGGAGTACCAACTATCTTTCTTATCGGTTTATTTGTTTCTACAAGTGAGGGTGAGAAATCAAGCTTTTATTCAGATTCCAGCAAGGGTAGATTGAGTCCTGAGCCTAAAAAGTAATTTAGGAATTTTTCTAATAAAGATCTCAAGAATTTCTTGAGATCCAAATTGAGAATGAGGTTTTATCTTAGGAGGTATTACTTCAAACCTTTTTTGTTTAATTTAAGAATTAAGATATTTGGTCTTTCTTTCTGATGAGCTCAATAAATAATCATTGGAAATTAATAAAAACTGTTCTTCCTCAGCACACTGATCATGCTGGGGTGATGTGGCATGGGTCCTATTTAAACTTTTTAGAAGAGGGGAGAATTGATGCTTTGGATAAAGTTGGACTTTCATATTCAAAATTATCTAGAAATGGTTTTGAAATTCCAGTGATTTCAATTCAAATGAAATATAGAAAATCTTTTATTCATGGCGAAAAGGTTCTCTTAACTAGTCAATTTAAGCTGGAAAATAAAATAAGACTTATTTGTAAAACTGTATTTTTTAAATCAAATGGTGACATTGGTGCAGAAGCAGCAATTGAACTTGTTGTTGTAAGAAAAACAAATGATTCAATTAAGTTAGTAAGAGAATTACCAGTACAAATTAAAAATATATTATTAATGCTAGAAGAAGGCCCAAAAGTTTAAAGAATTGAATGATTTATGATTTTTCAGTCTATTCCTGGTGATTCTTTTCTTCAATGGAGAAGAAAAATGATATCAATAGGGGGAAGGAAAGTTGATTTTGATTGGCTTTTAGATATAGCGGCTGGAGTCTCTTGGAGTAAATTGCAAAGCATTATTTTAAATCCTGATAAGTTTATTTCTCTAGAAATTTCAACTGAAGAATTAGAAGTTATATGGAAATCTCATTTAAAAGATCATACCCCACTTCAATATTTGATTTCTAAGTGTCCCTGGAGAGATTTTGAGTTAGAGGTTTCAGCAGACGCTTTAATCCCTAGACAAGAAACAGAATTTTTAATTGATTTTGCTTTAAACAAAGTGACTAATATTGTTTCTGGAAGATGGGCAGATCTAGGTACTGGATCTGGTCCTATTGCGGTATCTTTAGCTAAATCTCTTCCTAATTGGAATGGGCATGCATGTGATATCAGTAATGAGGCATTAGATCTAGCAAAAAGAAATTTAAAATCTATTGTGCCTAATGCGAACGTGAGATTCTCTTCGGGAGATTGGTGGGAACCTTTGAAAAGATGGTGGGGAAGTTTTGATTTGGTTTTAAGCAATCCACCATATATACCCTCTGATTTAATTGAAGAATTAGAACCAGTTGTTAAAAACCATGAGCCTCGCTTGGCTTTGGATGGCGGCGAGGATGGCATGAATGCTTCTCGAAAAATTATCCTTGGGGCATCAAATGGACTTTCTAAAGGGGGTTGGTTAATTCTTGAGCATCATTATGATCAAAGTGAAAAGATAATTGATGTGATGAAGAATATTGGAATGGAAGAAGTTTCTTTTGAAAAAGATTTAAGTGGAACCAAGCGTTATGCAATTTGTCGTAAACAATAAAATGATTAGTGAACAATTTGGAATTTCTGATCTGGCTTTAAAGTTGCATAAGGGATCTTTAGCTTTATTCCCTACAGATACTTTGCCAGCACTTTGTTCATGCCCTAAATACTCAAAAGAAATATGGGCTATCAAGAAAAGGCCTTCAAATAAGCCACTTATATTAATGGGTGGATGCTTGGATGATTTATTTGAGTTTGTACATCCTTGTGCTATCGAAGACGGCTTGAAGTTGGCAAATAATTATTGGCCTGGTGCATTAACAATTGTTCTTCCAACAATAGGAAATGTCTCTAAGAATTTGAATTCCAATTCTAATTCTCTAGGTTTCAGAGTTCCAGCCTTAGGAATTGCAAGAGATTTGCTAATTAAAACAGGTCCTCTTGCAACTACAAGCGCAAATATCTCTGGCGAATCACCTGTTAAAGATGCCTTAGAAGCTTCGATTAAATTCCCTGGAATTCCAATACTTGCTCCTGTTCCATGGCCAAAGTCCTCTGGTCTCGCAAGCACAGTTGTAGAATGGAAAGAAGGGGAATGGAATTTGTTAAGGGCTGGTTCAGTTGTTTTGCAATAAAAGGAACGAATGATTTATCTGCTGTTAATTGTTTTGTTATTGCAATCTCTTTTTTGGTGGATTTTTCGATTTCCCATAATGGGTTTTGATTGGATTTATCAATTAAAATTTTTCAACTGCTTTGTTGTTGCTGTTTTAATTTGGATTATCTCTGGCAAGTCCAAATAGATCTCTATCTAGGTTTTTAAAATGCCGGCTAACAGATTTGAACTGATGACCTTCGCTTTACAAAAGCGCTGCTCTACCGCTGAGCTAAGCCGGCAATTTTTTTATCTTACCTAAGAAAGTCATCTAAAAGTTAATAAATAAAGGAAATTTGTTGAAAATATTTTGTAATCTCCTTCCATAAATGAATGCCATCTTTTAATTGCTTAAGAATTTTGATCTGTACCTTCTGTTTCTTGAGAATTTTCTTCTAAGGGAACCTTAGGCTCTTTAAGTTTGATTTGACCTGACATAGTTCTTTTGATTGGTAGGTTTGCCACTAATGCGGTCATGCGATCCTCTGTCTCAAGACTTACTGCGCCTTCGTCAACATCTATTTCGACATACTTTGCTACCACCTCTAGTATTTCTCTTCTCATTTGATCTAAAAGTTCTGTACTGAGATCTGATCGATCATGAGCTAAAACAAGTTGCAACCTTTCTCTTGCAGTGCTAGCACTGGCCGGCTGTCTACGTAATAACTTGTTGATAATGTCTCGAAGTGTCATTGCCATTGATTTAGAAAATTTTTGTTTGCATTAGTTTTCTAAATTTCGCAGCAAATCCCGCACTTTCCTCTGCGGGATCAATAAGTGGAATATTTTCTCCTTGCAATCTCTTGGCAATATTTAGATAACATTTGGCTGCTGGTGAATTAACGCTATTTAAAGTTAGAGGTTCCCCTCGATTTGTACTTACAATTACCTGTTCATCCTCTAGTACAAGGCCAAGTAAGGGTAAGGCTAAGATATCAGTCACATCATTGATAGAAAGCATTTCTTGGTTGGCCATCATCTTGGGCCTAACTCTGTTAAGAACTAATTGAACAGGTTTAATAGCATTTGTATTAAGCAAACCAATTACTCTGTCTGCATCTCTTACTGCTGATACCTCAGGATTGGTAACCACGATTGCTTCTTGAGAAGCTGCCATAGCATTTTTAAATCCATCTTCAACTCCTGCAGGACAGTCAATTAAAACGTAATTGAACTGTTCTTTTAACATATCCACTATGCGCTTCATATCATCGGGTTTTAACCAATCAAGCATTCTTGGATTTCCAGCTGGAAGTAAAGAAAGATTTGATTCTTGCTTATGCTTCACCAAGGCTTGATCAAGTCGGCATTCCTCTTCTAGAACTTCTTGTGCCGTATATACAATTCGATTTTCAAGACCTAAAAGTAAATCCAAATTTCTCAGGCCAAAGTCTGCATCTAAGACAGCGGTTGTTAGCCCCTGCCTTGCAAGTGAAATGCCAAGATTTGCTGTAAGGGTTGTCTTGCCGACTCCACCCTTCCCTGAGCAAATAAGAATGACGCGCGTATCTTCCGCCACGGACCTCCTTGGGTTCGACAAACTTTAATTCGATTTTGATGAAGAAAAAAGCTTTATTGTCAGATCTGTTGCTTTGGGTTTGCTTTTGAAGACATCTCTAAGGCCTTAATTAGTAATTTCTTCTTATCTATTTGAAAACGCTATTTAGTTTGAGTCCTAAAACTATGTTGTCTCCAGTGGTGAAATTATAATTTCTTCGGAATCTATTCTTGCTTGCTCTGCAAGGCCAAGTTGAGGCTTTTCCTTAGGCCCTCTAGCGACTTTTTTGGCGATTCTTAGTTGAACAGGTCTAAGTTGAAGTGCGGATATAGTTGCTTTAGAGTTGCCTTTGCTTCCTGCATGTGCAATGCCAAGAAGTCTTCCCCAAATCATAATATTTCCCTCTGCACTAACTTTTGCCCCTGGATTAACATCTCCGAGGATTAACAAATCCCCAGGGCTTTCAAGATATTCGCCTGACCTCAGAGTTCCTTGATGAAAGTTGTTTTTTGAAAAAGTTAAATTTCTTTCATTTGTTGTTAAGGTTTTATTTGAATGATTTTCAATAATAAATTGAGATTTATAACCTAATGATTGAGAGCTCACTATTGTTTTTGAAGATGTTGAAGAAAAAGCTATAACTTTACAATTATATTGATTAGCAATTGCAATTACTTCCAATATATCTGTACATGAAAGATCGAGATTTTTGCAATCAATTTCTATATTGCTTGGTTTCAAAATTTTCAATTTATTTTTTAAGCATATTTTCCAACTGAGATATTTACTATCTTCGATATTGACGATAATTTTTTGAGGCGTTGAATTCATTTTTAATTATGTTTCGCTTTTAGATTTTCTATCTCTATTCTTAATTCATGTTCTATTTCTTTTGGATAAATTAACCATGAAGATTGATTAGGCTCTATTAACCTTTCAACTAACGGTGAGACTTCCTCTAGAGCTTGTAAGTTTTCCCCATCCCATAAACGTAGTCCATATTTATAAGGATGATAGCTTTTAACTATTTGCTCTCTTAATCCACATGATATGTCTGGTTCAATTAGATATTTTTCTGATAGTATTCTAGCTTTTCCTAGGGCCTCAAGCCTGATCTCTAGGGAGAAGGCTGATATGTTTAATGCTTTTAATAAATTTCTATTTATAAAACGTTTACAGAGCTGAGATAGATTATCAGAATTTGAATATTGCCATTTATTAATATGATATCCAGTTACTACATCATCATTAGATAAAAAATCTTCTAGGCTCATTTTTTCATGATTCCATAGCCATGCAGACATGGTTTGATCAGCCCAAACTTTTTTTGGACCAAGCTTTCTTGCCGTTTTGATGATTTGTTCTAATAACCAATTGCAAACTTCATTTAATCTATGATTGTATACGCTTCTATACATTAAATTTCTTATTACTAAATAATGTTCAACTGCCATCAAACCTTTAGGGTGTATCGCTAAATTTCCATCTGGTGCGAGTATCATTGCTGATATTATTCGATCAATATCTAACTGACCATATTTTGCCCCCGTCGTATAACTATCTCTCATTAGATAATCAAGTCTATCGCAATCAAGCTGACTACTAATTAAAGAAACTATTGACTTTTGTGGGGCTTCCCTTGATTGAATTAAATCTGAAATTGCTTTTGCATTACATTCCCCGTATCTATTAAGTATTATGGCGATTTCTTGATATGAGCTTATTAATTTCGCAGTCCATTTCTCATGATTGATTTTGAATATTTCCTCACTTGTGTGACTTAGTGGTCCGTGACCTATGTCATGTAAAAGTGCAGCACCGTAGAGAATGAATTTGTGATCTTTTAATCTAGAATCTATTTCAGATAAATGATTTATTGCTCTTCTTGCGATATGGAATACACCAAGTGAATGAGTAAATCTGCTTGATTCTGCACCATGAAATGTTAAATATGCAGGACCTAATTGTTTAATTCTTCTTAATCTTTGAAAGGGGGAGGAATCTATTAATTCCATCACCATTTTTTCCTCAGGTAGTGAGCTATTTAATGAAATAGCTTGATGCAGAGGGTCGTAATAAGTTCTTGTTGACATGACTTAATCAATTTCTTAGCTAATTAATTCTTCTTCTTTTTCTTGACTTTCTTTTAATAGCTTTTCTGATACTTTTTCTTTGTCCAAAGTGGCTTGCATGATTAGCTCAGCATCTAAAAGCCATCTGTCTTCATCAGAACCTGGATTAAGTGGTTCTGGCATCTCTAAGAGGCGATCAGGATCTATTCCAAGATTCTGTATGTCTCTTCCACTTGGAGTTAAATAGCTAGCAACTGTTACCGCTAACCCACTGCCATCACTTAGGTTGGTCAAAGATTGTATTAGTCCTTTTCCAAAAGTTTTAGTACCTATAAGCTCAGATCTTTGATTGTCTTGTAGAGCACCAGCAAGAATTTCACTTGCGCTTGCTGTACCTTCATTGACCAGCGTAACCATAGGTCCATCATAAAGAGTTTCTATCCCAGAGCTGATCGGATCATTTATGGAATCTCGTTTCTTTGTTTCAACAATTGGCATGTCGCTGAGGAAATCGTCAGCAACGGCGAGTCCTGAACTTACAAGACCTCCAGAGTTGTTCCTTAGGTCCAAAATCAGTCCATCTATTTCTTTCTCAGATAGCTCTTCCAATGCTTCTTTGACTTGCTCAGGGACTCCCTCACTAAATTGTGTAATTCTTAAGTAGCCAAACGTATGAGATTCATTTCTTATCCTTTTAGTTCTGACTGGTCTTAAATCAACACTTCTTCTTTCTAAAGAAATTTCTTTAATTTCATTGTCAGGTAGCTCTAATTCAACAATTACTTGCGTTCCGGTTTCTCCTCTCAACTTTGCAGCAGTTGCTTCAAGTCCTAATTGTTTCGGAGATTGTCCATTGACTTTTTTTAAAATTGTTCCGCTCGTAATACCTGCATCCGAGGAAGGAGAGCCTTCAAGAGGTGAAATTACAACTATTTCTCCATCCTCTTTTCTAGCTCCCAACTGAAGGCCAACTCCATTAATTTCACTACCTATGTTGCTTTTTTTCATCGCTTCATAATCATCTGGTCTCAAAAGGCGAGTATAAGGATCACCAATTGGAAGAAGCATTGCTTCAATTGCTGAGTAGGCTTGTTGGGAATTGTTTATTGGTTTTTCAAGCGCTTTTTGACGAAGTTTTTTCCATTGAATTTCATCAAATTTTTTCGGGGCTAGATAAGCTTCATTTACTAGATTCCAGGCCTCAATTACCAGTAATTGGCCATCGTTGAGAGCAAAAGCAGGTTGAGTTAAAACTTGAAATAAAATCCCTAAGCTAGTTAAAACTGCAAAAAATCTTTGCAGTAGCTTGGTTAAAGATTTAACAGAGGAAAGCATTGGATTGATCTTTTGCGGCGACCAAGGGGCACATCGAGTAAGATATTGGAAAGTACAGTGCATAAGTGGATGGCGAACTCTTCACCGGTTTATGACTGGTTCCAGGAACGTCTTGAGATACAGGACATAGCTGATGACGTCACTTCAAAATACGTTCCTCCACATGTCAACATTTTTTATTGTCTTGGTGGAATAACACTCGTTTGTTTTTTGATTCAATTCGCGACTGGATTCGCGATGACCTTTTATTACAAACCTACAGTAACCGAAGCGTATAGCTCAGTTAGTTATCTGATGACAGACGTGAGCTTTGGCTGGTTGATTAGATCAGTCCATAGATGGAGTGCCTCGATGATGGTACTCATGCTTATACTGCATGTTTTTCGAGTTTACTTAACTGGAGGATTTAAAAGGCCTAGAGAATTGACATGGATAACTGGCGTGGTCATGGCAGTTATAACAGTTGCTTTTGGAGTAACAGGTTATTCATTGCCTTGGGATCAAGTAGGTTATTGGGCAGTTAAAATTGTTTCAGGCGTTCCAGCTGCTATTCCAGTTATTGGTGACTTTATGGTCGAACTGCTTAGAGGTGGTGAGAGTGTTGGACAGACAACTTTAACAAGGTTTTATAGTCTTCATACTTTTGTAATGCCATGGCTACTAGCAGTGTTCATGCTCATGCACTTCCTAATGATTAGAAAACAAGGAATCTCTGGTCCCCTATAATTTGAAATTATTTGTTCAATAAAACCTAAATTCTTTCGAAAACTTTCTTAAAACATGTCTACTCTTAAGAAACCAGACTTATCTGATACCAAGCTAAGAGCAAAACTAGCTAAAGGTATGGGTCATAATTATTACGGAGAACCAGCATGGCCAAATGATCTTTTATATATTTTCCCAGTAGTAATTCTTGGGACAATTGCTTGTGTTGTTGGCTTGGCAGTTTTAGATCCTGCATTTCTTGGAGATAAAGCAAATCCTTTTGCAACACCATTAGAAATTCTTCCTGAATGGTATTTATATCCTGTTTTTCAGATTTTACGCGTAGTACCTAACAAGTTGCTTGGTATTGCTCTACAGACTTTAATTCCTCTAGGCTTGATGATTCTTCCATTCATTGAAAATGTCAATAAATTTGCTAATCCTTTCAGAAGACCAGTTGCAATGTCTTTATTTTTATTTGGAACAGTTTTGACTATGTATCTAGGAATAGGAGCATGTCTACCTATTGATAAGTCTTTAACTCTAGGTTTGTTCTAGAATTTTTCTTCTAAATCGAGCATCAAAACATCATCGGGCTCAGCTCTCAACAAATGATGTAATAGCAAAAACCCAACAATAGTCCAGGTTTGATAAGTCCTAGATTGTTGCCCTACCCATGTACCAGTTGGCCCGTCAAAATATTCAGCCCATTTTTGTCTTGGGAGTTGATTTAATTGACTCCAATAACATTCTTCAATAAGAGCCCTCATTTGTCCCATTAGTAAAACATCAGCTTTTGGGTAACGTTTCTCATGAAGCAATATAGATGCACCAAAAAACCATAAAAGACTAGGCCAATGGCCACCATTGTGATAACTCCATGGCCAGTTTTTGGGGTCTGAACCTGTTTTATTTTGCCATTCTTCTATATCCATTGGTGGATGACAGATCCTCATTGGCATTTGTGCCATAAGGTGTTCACGGTTATGTAAAACAAGACGAAACAATGCTCTTTGCTGGGGAGCTGTCAGTACTCCAAACATGCATGCTAAGGAATTTCCCAAGCTATAAAAACGAAAATCTGGTCTACCAGTCCTTATATTTCCAATAAGATATCCACCTCTATTTTCGAGCCAATCTTGAAGCCAGGAAGGAACCACTTGCGGCTGTACATTGAATTCATTTTGATGTTGATCTTCACCGTATTGCTCAGTTGGCCTTCTTCTTAAAACTTGCATCGTTTTGCTTGTGACCCAGTAGTGCTTCAAAAGAAATTGTCGGAGATCATGCACCCACTGACGTGTTAAAACAAGCCTCTGATCAAGCAATCTACTTTTTTGATGTTTTCTGCTTAATTCCATTAGTTGAATGCAACTTTTTAGACATGCATGCAACAAAACCTCTACCTCTAAAGGAGCCCCCCAAACATCCATTGGACGATCGATCATAAATGAACAATCTGGTACGAATAAAACTGGATTGCCCTCAAAAGTTGGATGCAAAACTAAATCAAGAAGAAGTTGAACGCCTCTTTGAACTTGTTGACTTGTCCCAAAACTTTGATCACCACTTTTCCTTACATACAGCCAACAAAGTACTGGCCACCATAGGCTTGCATCAGCAGAGGTGATTCTCCCAATAGATCTCTGACCATAATCTGCTATTAATTTTCCTTTTTCTTCAACAAAGCTTGTTGGGAAAACACCTCGAGTTTGATAGGTAGTACTTTGCAAATCCAGGCTTACTGTCAAGAATTTTTTGACTATGTCAAATCGTTTTTGAGTTAACAGATAGATCATTACAGGGACGTTGTCCCTTAAAAAGATCTCTCCGTAATTGAGAGCATCATTTTTTGTTGGATGTTCTAAGGCGGCAACACTACCTGCAATATCTCCTGAAATTTCAATCAGAGTTTTTTCAAAATGCTCTTTAGCTCTTGCGACCACTTTGTCTTCATTTGAGTTAGGGCGGACCCTTTGGTGCTGTTGGCTAAAACGTGCGGGCATTAAGAAAATCTGTTGCCATCGCTAAAAGATAGTTATGGCTTACTCCTTTGACCTCAATAGTAAGAGGTAAAACATTTCATTTGCAACTTTGTTGCAAGTAAGTACTTCTAGGGTCTACAATATTTTTCTGCGCGAAAGTGAATCTGGAGCGTACTCATCTAGCGAAAATTACGAAAGTTTTTTAGTTAAGTGGGAGTTTTACAACATTTCAAGACTAAACCCTTCTGTGTTGTAAGCTGAGAAACGGTCGAAAGATCGAAAAATGTTTTGGCTTTATTTGCCAAGACAGAACCTAGACAACTTAAAAGTTTAGGAACTGACGCTTTTATCGCGTCTGGTTCATTAGAATCAGATGTATTGCGATAAAGGTGTGAGGTCCCGTCAAAAAGAAATTAGTTGCCTATGCTTGTAGCTATTTTGAATTTGAGTTTCACGGCTTTATTCAAAATTCGGTCTACATGAGAAAGCAACGACGGATCTGAGATCCGGGAAAGTCACGAAGATAAAACTAAGTGCACTCTTAAGAACCCTTATTAAAAATAAGGTGGCAACAATCACAATCAGTACGCCAGTGCTGTTATTAGTGGGAGGAGCAAATCAGACTGAGTAAAAATTAAATTTTTACAATAGGGCCTGACTACAACGGAGAGTTTGATCCTGGCTCAGGATGAACGCTGGCGGCGTGCTTAACACATGCAAGTCGAACGAACCTTCGGGTTAGTGGCGGACGGGTGAGTAACGCGTGGGAATCTGCCCTCAGGAGGGGGATAACGGTTGGAAACGACCGCTAATACCCCATATGCCGAGAGGTGAAATGAATTTCGCCTGAGGATGAGCCCGCGTCTGATTAGCTTGTTGGTGAGGTAATGGCTCACCAAGGCTTCGATCAGTAGCTGGTCTGAGAGGATGATCAGCCACACTGGGACTGAGACACGGCCCAGACTCCTACGGGAGGCAGCAGTGGGGAATTTTCCGCAATGGGCGAAAGCCTGACGGAGCAACGCCGCGTGAGGGACGAAGGCCTCTGGGCTGTAAACCTCTTTTCTCAAGGAAGAAGATATGACGGTACTTGAGGAATAAGCCACGGCTAATTCCGTGCCAGCAGCCGCGGTAATACGGGAGTGGCAAGCGTTATCCGGAATTATTGGGCGTAAAGCGTCCGCAGGCGGCCTTTCAAGTCTGCTGTTAAAGCGTGGAGCTTAACTCCATCATGGCAGTGGAAACTGATAGGCTTGAGTATGGTAGGGGCAGAGGGAATTCCCGGTGTAGCGGTGAAATGCGTAGATATCGGGAAGAACACCAGTGGCGAAGGCGCTCTGCTGGGCCATAACTGACGCTCATGGACGAAAGCCAGGGGAGCGAAAGGGATTAGATACCCCTGTAGTCCTGGCCGTAAACGATGAACACTAGGTGTCGGGGGAATCGACCCCTTCGGTGTCGTAGCTAACGCGTTAAGTGTTCCGCCTGGGGAGTACGCACGCAAGTGTGAAACTCAAAGGAATTGACGGGGGCCCGCACAAGCGGTGGAGTATGTGGTTTAATTCGATGCAACGCGAAGAACCTTACCAGGGTTTGACATCCTGCGAACCTTTAAGAAATTAGAGGGTGCCTTCGGGAACGCAGTGACAGGTGGTGCATGGCTGTCGTCAGCTCGTGTCGTGAGATGTTGGGTTAAGTCCCGCAACGAGCGCAACCCACGTTTTTAGTTGCCAGCATTTAGTTGGGCACTCTAGAAAGACCGCCGGTGATAAACCGGAGGAAGGTGTGGATGACGTCAAGTCATCATGCCCCTTACATCCTGGGCTACACACGTACTACAATGCTACGGACAAAGGGCAGCAAACTCGCGAGAGCTAGCAAATCCCATAAACCGTGGCTCAGTTCAGATCGTAGGCTGCAACTCGCCTACGTGAAGTAGGAATCGCTAGTAATCGCAGGTCAGCATACTGCGGTGAATACGTTCCCGGGCCTTGTACACACCGCCCGTCACACCATGGAAGTTGGCCACGCCCGAAGTCGTTACTTTAACCCTTGTGGAGAAGGACGCCGAAGGTGGGGCTGATGACTGGGGTGAAGTCGTAACAAGGTAGCCGTACCGGAAGGTGCGGCTGGATCACCTCCTAACAGGGAGACATTTAATTGATTGTGATGTCTAGGTAATTATCTTAGGCCGCAATCCTGTCACCTTAAGGTCGATCGGTACCTCAGATTTTTGTATTAATTTTATAATTAATCCTTTAATTTCAGTTCCTAAACTTGTCTAGGTCACACCCAACAAGGGTTTCTCCTGGGCCATTAGCTCAGGTGGTTAGAGCGCACCCCTGATAAGGGTGAGGTCCCTGGTTCAAGTCCAGGATGGCCCATTCGTTGTTGGGGGTATAGCTCAGTTGGTAGAGCGCCTGCTTTGCAAGCAGGATGTCAGCGGTTCGAGTCCGCTTACCTCCACTGAACCCACCCCGTAACTAAATTTCCGGAGAAGATTGTTGACGTGACTTAGAATTGTCTTAATGAAAAGAACCTAGCCTCTTATCATCTCATTCATTGTTGATAATATGCTGGGCTCGCATGGATTTATTCCATGAGATTTCAGTAGAACCTTGAAAACTGCATAGATTAGAAAGAATAAAGCATCTCATGGATGCATAATTCTGTTTAAATAATTTAGCTTTACAACTAAATTACATAGATAGAATTCATGTTTAATTCTTGAGTAAAAGCCTCGAACGCTTGAACCAGTAACCAACATCTGGATTGGCTAGCCTTCTCCGTCCCCCTTCCCAAAACATAACTGGTACAGGAATGTTGACCTGTTATCCATCGACTACGCCTTTCGGCCTGACCTTAGGACCAGACTAACCCTCCGCGGACGAGCCTGCCGGAGGAACCCTTAGGGTTTCGGGGCATGGGATTCTCACCCATGTTTTCGCTACTCAAGCCGACATTCTCACTTCTATGCAGTCCACGCCCGCTTACGCTAACGCTTCGCCCCACATAGAACGCTCCCCTACCATTTATAAATAAATCCGCAGCTTCGGTACAACACTTAGCCCCGTTCATTTTCGGCGCAGGATCGCTCGACCAGTGGGCTATTACGCACTCCTTTGAGGATGGCTGCTTCTAAGCAAACCTCCTGGTTGTCTGGGCAATCCCACCTCCTTTATCACTTAGTGTTGATTTTGGGACCTTAGCTGGCGGTCTGGGCTGTTTCCCTTTCGACTATGGAGCTTATCCCCCACAGTCTGACTGCCTAGTTACACACAGGGTATTCAGAGTTCATCACGATTTGGTACCGCTCTCGCAGCCCGCACCGAAATGGTCGCTTTACCCCCCTGCTGGAGCACTAGACGCTACGCCTCAACGTATTTCGGGGAGAACCAGCTAGCTCCTGGTTCGATTGGCATTTCACCCCTAACCACAGCTCATCCGGTGACTTTTCAACGTCAGTCGGTTGGGACCTCCACTTGGTATCACCCAAGCTTCATCCTGGCCATGGTTAGATCACCAGGGTTCGGGTCTATAAACACTGACAAAACGCCCTATTCAGACTCGCTTTCGCTATGGCTCCACCATTCTCGGTTTAACCCGCCAGTGCCTATAAGTCGCCGGCTCATTCTTCAACAGGCACACGGTCACCCGATAAGTCGGGCTCCCATTGCTTGTAGGCTCATGGTTTCATGTTCTATTTCACTCCCCTCCCGGGGTTCTTTTCACCTTTCCCTCACGGTACTGTTTCACTATCGGTCACACAGGAGTACTTAGCCTTACGAGGTGGTCCTCGTAGATTCACACGGAATTCCACGTGCTCCGTGCTACTCGGGATACAGATAGGCTAACTCTCCTTTCGATTACGGGGCTTTCACCCTCTATGGCGCGCCATTCAAGCGCTTCTTCTAGGTTTGTTAGTCCACGTTTCTGTCCCACAACCCCGATAGTCGAAACTATCGGTTTGGGCTATTCCCCGTTCGCTCGCCGCTACTTAGGGAGTCGTTATTTACTTTCCTTTCCTCCAGCTACTAAGATGTTTCAGTTCGCTGGGTTGGCTCGTGCCAGCCTATATATTCAGCTGGCCGTTCTAAGGGTTGCCCCATTCGGAAATTCCCGGATCAAAGCGTGTATCCAGCTCCCCGAGACATAT
>CACPLK010000018.1 GCA_902634795.1 uncultured Prochlorococcus sp.
CCCTAATACTAACAATTATGACCTGATTGTTGCCGCTGATGGATCAAATTCAAATACAAAAAGAAAACTTAGAACCCCATCCTTTAATTTTGATTATGATCAAATATGTATAACTGCTAAGGTCTTATTAAGAGGTGTTAAATCCAATGAAGCCTTTGAAATATTAAACTCTGAGGGACCATTGGCAGTTCTTCCTTTAGGCGGAGACTTATTTCAAATCATATGTAGTCAATCTATATTAAAGGGTACTTATAATATGAGTTTATCAAAGTCATTATTTTTAGATTATTTATCAACTGTTCTTCCATCCGGTATTGAGCCAGATACTATTATTCATAAACGCTTTTCTTTTCCGATAAATTTTGTTTTTAACTATTCATTTTTTTCAGGTAAATATATTTATTTAGGTGAAACTGCTCACAAAATTCATCCTGTAGGGGGTCAAGGCTTAAATCTTTGCTGGAGAGATGTTGATTGTCTATCGTATTTAGTCTCCCTACGTTTTTTCAAGAATAATCATTCTCTTATCCCGATTATGTATTCATTATCTAGGTTAATTGATGTTTTATCAATATCAATCTTAACTGATAGTTTAGTAAGATATTCTAGATCTAATACAAATTTATTCTTTATACCTAGAACTTTTGTTTTCTTTATTTTAAAAAATTCATCTTTACTTAGGAAATATATTCTCAATTTAATGACTAATGGATTCTAATTTGAGTTATATATAGATGATAAATACTAGTAATTCCATCGATCCCCCATCAGCTGAATTGTGTAATTTCATTATTGACAAATTAGGTATAAGTCAGGGAGCGCTTGAATTAGGAATCAAAAGATCTTGTTTGGAAAATTCTCCACTTCCTATTGTAATGTGGAGTTATGGTTTAATTACTTTGACTCAACTAAAGATAATACTTTTGTGGCTAAAGAATAATTAATACTTTATTAGGGTTTCTACAAATAAATTTGAATCTAAATTTTCTCTCCCTTTAAGTTCAGTTAGCTCTACAAGAAAAGCATATCCAATTAAATTACCACCTGCTTTTTTGATCAAGTTACCTGCTGCTTCGGCTGTTCCTCCTGTAGCTAGTAAATCATCAAATAAAACTATCTTGCTATCCTTTTCAATTATATTTTGCTGGATTTCTAATCTGTCTTCACCGTACTCAAGCTTATAATTAGTACCTATGACCTCACCAGGTAATTTATTCGGTTTTCTAATAGTAATTAAACCTATCTCAAGCTTAAATGCCAATGCAGATGCAGAAATAAAACCTCTTGATTCTATGCCAGCAATATAATCAGGTTTTTTAGTAGATATCAGTTTCTGAAGAGGAAACATTAATTCTTTCCATATCTTGGGCTCTTTATATATTGGGTTTATGTCTTTGAACACGATTCCCTTTTTGGGATAATCATTTATTTCTCTAATGTATTTTTTTAAGTGATCCATGCAATATAAATATTTGAGGTGTGCGATTTTATAAAACCAACATTAAAGCTAGCAAATCAGTAAACTCCTGTCATTATTGACTCTATGAAGACTTCTAATTTAGTTGCCACTCATAGTAAAGAATTCATTAATGAATCCAAAAATTTTAAATCCTGTGGTCAAAGTGGCTATTTAAATTGTTTTATTGCTGAGGATGCCTCTAGAAAACTTGATTTTTTAATTTTAGTTATCGAAACGCTACAAATCAATGCAACGGATTCCCTCTTTTTGAAGGCTAAAAATATTGGTTTGTCAGATGAGTTCACTAGTAGAGTTCAATTCTGGAAAATTAGATGTTCTAACCCGTTGAGGAAAAGTCACACCTTTTCAACACTTTCGTCGGAACAGATAGATTCACTTGTTGAACTTATTTCTTCCATGGCAGAAAACCTTTATCCTCTTATTAGGCAATTACTTTCCTCAAAAGAATCTAGGACACTGAATCAAGAGCGATGGCTTTTATTTAGTTCGCGTCTTAAGTCACTTATATCCGAGAGGATGAATGTGAAGCGTAGTTATGTAACCTCCTTATTAAATGATGATAAGCATGAATTTTTTAGAGAGTTATTAGTCATTCTTTCATTGTCATGTGGAAAAGGTGGTGCTTGCCGACTAAAAGCTTCTTTATATCATCAATCTTAGTTTATATAAATGATTAATTTATCTTATAGATTTGATCAAAACTCTTCATCTTTAGAACTTGATGGTATGCCAGATGTTTCAAATGGAGACTCAGAGAATACTATCGGTATCTTATCTTCATGGACATTGAAAATAATCGGCTCACCTACATTAGAGGGTGAAAAGGATCATCTTGAAAACTTGATGCAGGTAATTCTTCAATATTCACGATCGTATATCTCTGGAATTCGAAAAACATTTATATCAACAAAAAGTATTGTAACTATCTCTCCATTCGGCAGTAGTCATAAATTAATTCTTAATAGTACTAAGAAAGATGTTAAGCCTCTTGAAATTATATTAGATGATGCGGAATTGTCAGATCTTACTCAATGTTTTGATCTATTGAGGTTTGATTCCAGATTTAACCTTAATTGGAATATCACTTTAGATAGACCTTATAGCAAGAGATATATTCAGTCTAGTGCTTATAAATCAAAGAAAAGATTTAGTTTATTTTATGCATTCATTATATTTTTATCTACCAGTTCTCTTATGTTATTAATTCCTATCAATAATAAGTTTGATCTAATTGAACCTACTAAATCTTCTCAAACTATAAATGAATAAAGTTCATATTAGCTGGTCAATATAATAATTATTGGCTTTAGTTTGTTAGATTTTCTATTACTTTATTTAAAATTCTCTATTACATTAAAACTATCCTACTATTAACGAAATATATTGATTCGAATGAAACTTTCAACTCACGATAGGAATAAAGTTGATATTTGCGACGATGAAATCTTTTATCAACAGCCAAGATTTGTCCATCACCTTAGCGATTCATTCAGAAATAGACTTACAAGTTTATACTCAGAGTATCTGCTTAATCATCACATTATTTTAGATTTAATGAGTAGTTGGGTCAGCCACTTACCATCCAATATTAGTTATAAAAAAGTTATTGGTCATGGAATGAATGAAGCTGAGTTAAGTTCTAATGAAAGACTTGATATGTTCTTTGTACAAAATTTAAATAAAAAACAAAATATGCCAATTGAGGATTCTTCTGTTGATGTTGGATTAATTGTTGCAGGCTGGCAATATCTTCAATATCCTGAGAAAGTTTCATTAGAACTATCAAGGGTTATCAAATCTGATTCATTATTGATAATCTCCTTCACTAATCGAGCATTCTGGACCAAGGCTCCAAACATCTGGACATATTCCTCAGAGGACAAAAGAATTCAATATGTAACTAGTATCCTTACTTCTAATGGATGGCGGATAGAAAGAATATTAAATGAAAAAACTCAAGATAGAAAGCTTTTTGGGTTTTTGTCATCAGAGAGTGATCCTTTTTTTTCAGTTATTGCAAGAAACAATAAGTCTAATTACTGATTTAGTTTTTATTAATACTTATATTTAGTATAAGTTTATAATAGTTTTTTTT
Source organism: uncultured Prochlorococcus sp. (assembly GCA_902634795.1). Classification (GTDB taxonomy): domain Bacteria; phylum Cyanobacteriota; class Cyanobacteriia; order PCC-6307; family Cyanobiaceae; genus Prochlorococcus_B. Next base: position 3,576 of record CACPLK010000018.1, read on the forward strand.
TATGTCCTGTTCTCTAATTAAATTTAGTTCTGAGGATTGTGGAACTTGTCACAGGATGAGCTTCTTTGATTCTAAAGTTGCGACCGAATTAGGTGTAGAATTTATTAGCGTAAAACTACAAGATACAGTGGTTTATAGAAAATATAGACCAATATTATTAAAGCAATATCCTACAAAAGAAGGTATGGGCTGGCCTACTTATCTATTAGTTAATGATCCGGAAGGAGAATTTGAGATTATTGGTGAGCTTAAAGGTGGTATTGCTAAGGGTGATTTTAGAGAGAGACTTTCAAACCTAATAACTAGTTGATCTTCATTTAATTGACTGGTTGCATCAAGCCACCACTTCCAGAGTCAGAATCATCATCGTCGTTTCCAGCGTCTACAGTCAAAAGTGTATAAACCCCTAAAGCTAAAAGACTTATCATTCCGCTAAAAAGACTGAGTCCATATTGGTATGAACTAATTTCTATTACTTCGCCCAAGGTAAAAATACTCAAATTTTGGTGACTATAGCAATCTTTTACTTTTAAATCATTTTGTTCAACCAATTGTTTAATTGACATCTCTATTTGTCTGAATGAAGAATTTGATTTATTAAGCGTTTATTTCTGAATTCATAAGCTTTAGCCATTCTGTTAGTTGATCTAGAAGTTTATCGCTATCCAAGATTCCGAGACCCCGAATGGTCACCGTTGAACACCTATCCCCTTTCTTGAAAATAAATCTTCCATGAAGATGATTAGCCAAACCTTTTCTTAGTAACTTGAATGCTGGCTCATCCATCATGGTCTCAAGCTCAACATTTGGTTTGGATAACTTGATTCTTGAGAACCCACACCTTTTAGCGATTATTTTTAATTTCATTACTTCTATTAATGATTCAACTGCTTTTGGTAATGTTCCATATCTATCAACCAAGTTGCTAGCAAATTGAACTAACGAATCATTGTTTTCGCATTGTGTGGCTAATCTATATGCATTTATTTTTTCATCTGGATCAGTTATCCAATCTCCCGGTATAAACGCTGTAACAGGTAGATCTATTTGAGTGTCGTCAACAGTAGGAATGTCTTGCCCCTGTATTTCGGCAATTGTTTCCTGCAATAATTCCATATACAAATCAAATCCTATTGTTTCCATTTGTCCGCTTTGTTCAATACCTAAGATATTTCCAACGCCTCTAATTTCCATATCCCTCATAGCTAACTGATAACCACTGCCCAAATCACTAAATTCTTTTATAGCCTTTAAACGTTGTCTTGAAGTCTCATTTAATTTCTCATCGCTTGGATAAAATAACCAAGCATGTGCTTGTACTCCACTTCGGCCTACTCTGCCTCTCAATTGGTAAAGTTGAGATAAACCAAACTTGTGAGAATCTTCAATTAAAATAGTATTTACTCTAGGTATATCTAATCCACTTTCTACAATAGTTGTACAAAGCAAAATATCTGCTTCTCCTGCATTAAATGCAAGCATTGCATTCTCTAATGCTCCCTCTTCCATTTGACCATGTGCAATCAATAATTTCACATTTGGGACCATAATTTTTAATTTTTCTGCTACATCTTCTATCCCTTTTATTCGAGGAACAATATAAAATATTTGGCCACCTCTATCAATTTCTTGGGAAATTGCACTTCTTATTATTTCATTATCGAGGGCTGCTAAATGTGTTTTAATTGGCCTTCTTAAGGGAGGTGGTGTAGTTATTAAACTCATTTCACGAACACCAGAAAGACTCATATAGAGTGTTCTTGGGATTGGAGTCGCTGAAAGGGTTAATACATCTACACTTTTTTTTAACTCCTTTATTTTCTCTTTTTGATTGACTCCAAAACGTTGTTCTTCATCTATAACTAGTAGTCCCAAGTCCTTGTAAACTAATTTTTTGTTCAAGAGCTGATGTGTACCAACAACGGCGTCAATTTGTCCATCTTTCAGACCACTAACTATATGTTTCTTTTCGCTATTTGTTTTAAATCTATTGAGTAATGAAACTTTTATAGGATATGGAGCAAATCGATCAGAAATAGTTCTCCAATGTTGTTGAGACAATACAGTCGTTGGTGCTAATAAAGCTATTTGTTTTCCTGAGGTAATAGCCTTAAATATTGCTCTTATTGCAACTTCTGTCTTCCCAAAACCAACGTCACCGCAAACTAATCTATCCATAGGCTTTTCACTTTCCATATCAGATTTAACTTGAGATGTAGCTTTTGCTTGATCAGGTGTAAGTGCGTATGGAAATGAGTCTTCTAGTTCGTTTTGCCATGGACCATCACATGGAAATTTATACCCTTTTTCTTTACTTCTTTCTGCATATAACTTAATTAAATCAATAGCAACTTTCTTAACTGATTTCTTCGCCTTTGCCTTTATTTTGTTCCAATTTGCTCCTCCTAATTTACTAATTGTAGGAGTCTTTGCATTTGAACTTCTATATCTACCTAAACATCCAAGTTGATCTGCAGCAACACTTAGCTTTCCGTCAATATATTTTATTACCAAGTAATCTCTTGACTCACCATTAATATTTAATTTTTCAATTTTCTGAAATAAACCAATTCCATGATTTCTATGAACAACATAATCCCCGGGTTTCATCTTATTAGGATCTATCTTTTTACTTTGAGATTGTTTTCTTCTTCTTACATAACCAGTAGTAGAAATATTTTGTTGTCCGAAAAACTCCTTATCCGTTAATAGAGCGATTTTCCATGCAGGAAGATAAAAGCCTTCAATATCACCCTCATTTTTATTTTTAATGGCTACTGGAATATTATCATCTATAATATTTTTAATTCCATTAAGATCGGTATTATTAGGTATAAACTTTGAAATACATTCATGTTCTTCTAACAAAGAAACTGCACGACTAGGTTGTGCCGAGATTATCCAAATAGAATATTTGTTCTTAATGTAATCTTTTAATGATAAACTTATTTTTCCATATTGATTAGGTAGCCAATTATGAACTTTGCTTGAAATACAAAAAACATTCGTTTTCTTTGTAGTGTCTTCTAAATCTGTTATATCAATACCTTTATAGTTGTTTAGAGAATCATATATATCATTAATATTATTATGAAGATTAGGTTTAAATATAGACTTTATTGCTTCACCATTTTTTTTATTAGTAATTACATCTGTATAATTTTCTTTAACGATATTATACCAAGCTTTTCCATGTGATATGCCTTGAAGCCTCTCATCAACCACAATAAAGGTCTTATCATCTAAGTAATTTAATAATGATGAAGGCTTATCAAATGCAACCCCTAAATATTTCTTTGCTGAATCCAATTTATTTGAATTTACTAATTCAGAGAACTCGTCATTAGTAAATAAACTAGATATATCCTTGTTGTTAGTTGATATAAGCTTATTAATGATTAGTGGATCAAAACCTGTGGGTGTTATGCATACATTGTTGATTTGATCTAATGACCTTTGTGAAATTGGGTCAAATTCTTTAATCTTCTCTAACTGATCACCAAATAACTCTAATCTAATTGGAAGTTCACTACTAACGGGGTAAATATCAATAATATCTCCACGTCTTGTCCATGTTCCCTCTTGATCTATATTATTAGACTTGATATATCCACATTCACTCAATTTTAACGATAAATCACTTAGATTTATTTCATCACCTACGTTTAATTTAATACACTTTGCTTTAAGATATTCAAATGGTGGCAGATGTGGTTGTAATGATCTTTCTGTTGCAATTATTGCGATATTCTCATCATCTTTTAATTCCAATATGTCACTTAGTACTTGTAATTGACCCCAAATAATTTCGGAAGTCACCTGTGTAGAGTCATATGGTGAGACTTCACTTGTTGGATATAAACATGTCTTAGTCCAACCACAATCTTTTACAAGGGGATACCACCTCGTAGCTTCTTCTAATGTTGGGACAATTACTAATAATCTTTTGGACTCATTTTTAGCAAGCGAAGTTGTTATTAATGCCTTTGCTGTCCTTGATGCTCCAGTTAGTATTAATCGTTCTTCTCTATTTGTGCGTTCAATCAACTCAGTTGTTAAATGATGCTTCTCTAAATACTTTGCTATTGACTCTAAAGACACTATTCTTTTTTACTTATTTTTATCCAAATAACCATAACATTTGAATAGTCTTGTTGAGAAGGCTTAATGAGCTAGATATTCATTTCGAATCAATTTAAGCTTATCAACAAATGATACTAACTGTGTTTCACTAAGTTCCTTTCTAGTTAAAACATTAAACTCCCTTTGTAGAAATTCTCGTCCCTGTTTATGATCCCATGATAAATCCCTAAGTATAATGTCAGACTCTTCTATTAAAGTATTAAGATTCCTATTTGATACTTTGAATTGATTTTGAATATCAGTCTTTTTTAATAGACTTAGATACTTCACTATATCAGCATAGGAAGTTATTTTATTTCGATTATTATAACCTAATGTTTTTTCAAGGAAATTTATTTCATCATCTCTGGACCATTTTAGCCGTTCAATTTCTGCATCTATCGCTGTTAATTCGCTACTCCAATCATTTGGCTCATGATTGATATTAATTTCTTCAACCTTTTCCCTTATAGGTAATCCAACCTTTTCACTATTAGGAAGTTCAATTCTTAATGGAGTTTTGATTTTATGTTCATTATTAGTATTAATGCTCGACTCATCTTTTTGGGCTGCATTTATCCTTTTATTTAGTCTTGATATGGCTTTATCTTCAGCAACTTCCACTGTTGGCCCTTCTGCTAGAGCACTTCCTAAATTTCTGTCATTAAGCCAACCATTTACTTTAACAACAGCTTTATTTTCTGATATGTGGCAAAGCTTTGATTCGATTCTCATAGACCTTTTGACTTAGCACTGAATTGAATAATTAGAGTTAACATATACCAAACAGTCAATATTAATAGCTCTTTTTCTTTAATTTAATGGATTCAGCATCTCTCAGATCCTTAACTCCTTTACTGGATGGTATTGATAGATGGGTTGAACTAGCTCCTCTTTTGCCTGTTATTGTTTCACTAGAGCTTGTATTATCAGCTGATAACGCAGTGGCTCTTGCTTCAATAACCAAGAATCTGAATAATATTGATCTGCAAAGAAAAGCACTCAATATCGGTATATTTATAGCTTTATTATTTAGAATACTTGTAATTCTTACGGCTCAATTTTTCTTAAACTTTTGGCCAGTTAAACTTATTGGTGGTATTTATTTGATTTCTCTTTCAATTTCAAAGATTTTTTCTTTGAACAATAATGATTCTGATAAAAATATAAAGGAAAATAGTGAGAATTCTAATATTTCATTATTTAAGGTAATTCTCTTATTGTCAGTAACTGATTTAGCTTTTTCTATAGATAGTATTACCGCAGCTGTCGCAATAAGCGATCAATTCCTTTTAGTTATTACTGGAGCAATTATCGGAGTTATCGCATTACGTTTCACATCTGGACTATTTATTAAATGGCTGGAGATATATATTAATTTAGAAAAAGCTGGTTATATTGCAGTTGGACTTATCGGAATAAAGTTACTAATTCAATTAATATTATACCAATTAGTCATACCTGAATACTTATTCTTCTTACTCATGTTATGCCTATTTTTATGGGGCTTTTCAAGAAAAGAAATCACTAAGGATTATTCTTAGGTCCCAAATATACTTTTAACACATAGATTAGTTTGAATTGACAACGTATAACTGTCAGTTGGCTTTTTTCCCTCTAACTGAGCATATTTAATTTGAATTGGTAAATCATTCGTCATTATCTTTACACCACTTTGTTTATCTATATTTATTATTTCGCCAGCTATTAATTTATTTTCTATCTTTTGACATTCTTCTAACCCATCCTTATTGACAACCATGGTAGCGTCTAAAATTTTAATTCTTTTTCCATTAAAAAAAGTATAAGCATTTGGATATAGTCCTTGAATTTTTTTTATTATTTTTCTTGCCTTTTGATTCCAGTCTATTAAATAATCTTCTTTTATTATTTGCCTTGCATAACTTGGATTGCCTTCTAATTTTGATTGATCGATCGCTTCTAATTGTTCTAATCTCGATGATTTGTTTAATCCTTCTGTCAGCCTAATTCTTTCAAGTGATTTAACTAATAGATTAGACGACAGATTAGCTAGCCTATTAGATAATATTTCTAAGTTGTCTGAATCATTAATAAACGTTGCCTCTTGTTCTATTACCGGACCAGTATCTAAACCTTCTTCCATTGACATAATACAAATACCTGTCTTTACATCATCATTAATAATGCTCCACTGAATGGGTGCTGCTCCTCTCCAAACTGGTAGTAAAGAAGCGTGGCTATTCCAGCATCCCATCTTTGGCTGTTCTAATATTTCTCTTGGAAGAATTTGACCAAAAGCTACCACGATATAAACATCGGCTTGCAAACTTGTGAGGATGTCCTTTGTTTTTTGATCCTTTCTTATTGATGCTGTAGTAAATACAGGTATATCAAGTTCTATTGCAGCTTCTTTTACTGGTGACGGTGATAGTCCTTTACCACGACCTCGCTTTCTATCAGGTTGAGTTACAACTGCTATTACATCGTAACCAGCTTTACTTATGTTTATTAAATTTTTGGATGCATATTTAGGAGTTCCCCAAAAAACTATCTTCACGCTTCACCAGTTATTGATATGTTCTCAACCCAAACATAGGGACTAATACCTTGATGTGTAATTACCTGTTCATTTTCAATTTTTACAATACTATTTAAGACTTTTAATATATCTCCAGCAACAGTTGCGGCTTCAATTGATGTCTTCTTACCATCATTAACGATCCAACCATCAAATGGTAAGGAGAAAGAACCTTGACTGGCTTTTACCCCAGAATGAATAGCAGTTAGTTCATCTATTAGAATATATTCTTTGACTGTTGTTTTAATATCTAAACTTTCGTCTTTATCAATTTCTGATTCACTTTTGCTTACAACAAGCCAATCTGGTGAAACCGACACCTTAGCTCCTAAACCTGCATGCCCTGTGGGCTTAACACCAAATTTCCTTGCTGTTGCTTCAGAATGTAGCAAGTTAGTCAATATTCCATTACTGACCAACTTTATATTTTGTGTTGGAGTTCCTTCTCCATCGAAACTAAAAGCACCAACATTTTTTGGATGAAGACCTTCGTCGCTTATATTTAAATTTGGAACTGAAATTTGATTACCTATTGAATCTTCATTCATTAAACTAAGACCATCAATAATTGATCTTGCATTAAACATTGAACTAAATGCACTTATTAATTGAAGAAATGCCTCAGGAGTAAAACAAATTAAGTATTTGTTAGTTTGTATAGGTTTATAATTTAAATGACTAATTAACTTTTCTGATGTTTCTTTAATACATGAACCTATATCTAGTTCTTCTAGATTGGAATTTATTCTAATAGCACCTGCACTTCTTGGTTTTTTATTTTCTTGCTCGGCTTTTGCATACAAATAAATAGAAGATTGTGACAATTTCATATGCCTATTCGCTCCTTCACTATTTATATATATCCTTTCCATATAACTTTCATTTAATCCATTATATGGGACTGAATTAATGGACTGATGAGAGTCAATCAATTCTTTCTCAGCATTTTTTAAGATCATAAGTAATTCATCGATTGAATGACTATTTGTAATTATTGAATTAATTTCCTTTAATTCTGTTTTTGCAAGAGGGGAGAACTCAGGAGATTCTTTTTCGTTACCAAAGAGACTAGCTTCAATTGCTCCTCTCATTGCTTTTTTAATTCCTTCACTTGATAAGTCAGAGGTACTGGTAATGCCTACCTGATTTTTTTTATTCCATACTCTTAATGTCATTGAATTTCTTTGAGAACCTTTTAATTGTTTAGCATTACCTTGATGAACTTGAACAGAAATATCCCTACTTGATGATGCACCTATATCCCATTTTTTAATTTCTGACTCTTTACTATATTGTTCTAAAAGAATACTTAATACATCAGAATCTAATCCACTTGTTTTTTGATTAGTATTCATTTTATCTACCTCCAACTGTTATTGAATCTACTTTTATATGTGGTTGACCTACGGTTACATTTACGCTTCCACTCACAGACCCACAAAATCCAGCAGCAAGATCTAAATCATTTGCGCACATTGAGATTCTTGGTAGTATATCTTTTGCTTCACCAATTAATGTTGCACCTTTAACTGGTTTATCTAGTTTTCCATTTTTAATTAAATAACCTTCTTCAACAGAGAAATTAAATTGACCAGTTGGACCTACACTACCCCCCCCCCATTGATTTACAATAAAGACCATCATCTACACTTTTTATCAATTCTTCAGGAGTGAAATTTCCTTGCTTAATGTAAGTATTTCTCATACGACTTGCAGCAGCGAATGAAAAATTCTGCCTCCTGCCACTGCCTGTTCTTGGATGACCTGTTCTTAAATAGCCCGCTCTATCTGAAAGAAATTTTTTTAATATACCATTTTCGATTAGTACTGTATTTTGAGGTTCCATTCCTTCATCATCCATAGATAGTGATCCAAAAGCATGGTTTGAAAGACCTTCATCAACCGCACTTACAGCCTTGTGAGCAATTTGTTTGTTTATTGAGTCTTGAAAAGGAGATGTTCCTCTTTCTAATTGAGTAGTTTCCAGAAGATGACCACAGGCTTCATGGAATATGACACCTCCAAATTTATTAGCGAGTACAACAGGCATTTGACCCGCTTCAACATATCCCGCATAAAGCATTTTTTGTGCACTTTCATTTAATTCATCAGCACTTTTATCGATTTCCCAGTTTCTTAAATCGTTTGGGTTACCAGAACTTCCATATCTTCTTGCAGAGGTTGATCGGTTTTTATCTTGTTGAGCAATTACGTTTATACCAACTGTTTGATGAAGCCGTATGTCTCTAGCAAATACGCCATCAGTTGCAGCTACAAGAACTTCTTGCCAATTCCTTGAATAACTGGCTCTTCTTACTTGAAGATTTTTATTTTTATCGGCAAGTAATTTTGTAGCTTCTATAAGTTTGATAGTTGATTCATCTAGTTTTGGCGAATGGTCTAACCAATCATTCTTTTTTGTACCAAAATCCTTAAAATCTGATAATCCTTCAAATTTGTCTTTATTTTTTGATCCAGTTACAAGTCCTAACATACCTAACGCTTGGTTAAGTGCGAAGAGCAGTCCTGCGTTTGATAAATCATTTGTACTAACAAAACCATCTTTTTTCCCAAGAAATACCCTAATGCCCGCTCCAATACCAAATGATGGACTCACATTTGAAATATCTTCCTGCTCTGCTAGAAGTGATATATTGTCAGATTTTTCAAGGAAAATTTCTACAAGGTCTGCTCCTGCAGACTTACCAAGGGACAATAATTCTTCAATTTGTGGTTTTAATGTGTCGTCAAAAGTATGTAATAGCAAAATTTCATTCTGTTTAGTTAGTAATGAGTTAGTCAATTTTTTTTTTTTTTTATTATGGCATTTGATTGGCTTAACTGCGTATTAGATCATTAAGCAGAAATATTTATTGTAATTATTTAATAAAGCAAAAAAAATAAGGATTAATTTGTTAATAAAATATAGATTAATTAATTATTACCAAACCATTTCTGACCATTTAACCTTTGAAGTACTCGTGATATTAGCAAAGGTAAAGTAGTCTTTTTTTCGTCAATTAAAAAAGATTCAACAATACTCGGATCTGTATTAGACTCTGCCAATAATATTGTCTTATCTGAAGTTATAACGTCTTTATTAAAACAAAGCCAGAATTTTCTTTGTTCAGAAATTTCGCAAAAAACCATCCAGCAATTTCCTCCTACGACTGGTCTTTGACCTTGGATTAGTTTGATATCTCTTAATGATATGCCTTTCTCTTCGATAGAGGACTTCAATCCAGGAATTAAATGCTTAGTTATAAACTCTTCAAAAGGTTTATCTTCTAGCTTTGGTGGCTTTACAGGTTTTTTCGGAGATGGAGCTACCTCTGTTTTGATGACAGGGACTGTTAATGGTTTTTCTATTACATTTAGGTCTTTCTGGGCGTCAACATCAATATTTGTCCCTTTTAAAGAAGCTGACTCTGATTTTGCTTCTTCATTTGTTGATTTTATTTCGTTGGTGGGGTTTTGATTATCCATACTTATATTTTAGCAAATGTATTGTAATGAATGTTGAGATATTTTTGATTAAAAATATAGCTTTAACTGTCTTTTTTACCATGTTGAAAAAGATTGGTCATTCCAGTCAGTTGTATTAGATTTTTCATTATTTATTGTTTCTTCATTATTATCATACTGATCATTATATTGATCGTCTAATTCAATTGAGTCGTCATATTGAATACTATTCTGATTGGAGTTAATTTCATTACTTCTTTCAGTTCTTCCTATTATTCTAAAACTCGCATTAATAGTAGGTGATGGATCTTTAATATCTCTCTCTATTAAAGTGTTATCGTATGATGAGGTATAAGTGTTATCTATGTTTTCATAAAGCTCTTCTTCTTTACTTTGTTGTTTAAACTCTAATGATCGTTTTGGTAGTAATTTATTAAATTTTGCAAGACTAGTTGTTATAGAGTAAGAAAGAATAAATCCTGTACCTGTTGATATTGCAAGATATTTACCTAATGTAAGTGATGGTGTATTCCAAATTAGTATTCTTAATTTTGTGTATTCTTTTTGATTACTAATGCTTAAAAATAATATTACTAATAAGGTTGAAAATAAAGGAATGGCTTTTAATAAGTAACTTAGTTTCATTTAATTGGTCCATCCCATCTTTTAATATAATTAAAATCCTCACCAAGAGAATCAAACAATCTAACAACAATAAAATCTATCATTTCCTCTATAGATTGTGGATTTGTATACCATGCTGGAATTGGTGGCACAATTAACGCCCCAGCAGTTGCTAAACGTTTAATGTTTTCAATATGAATTAGATTTAATGGTGATTCCCTTGGAGATATTATTAAAGGTCTATTTTCTTTTAAATGAACATCAGCACATCTTTCTATTAAGTCTAATGAAAAACCTGAAGCAATCCTTCCCAATGTTCCCATTGAACAAGGCACAATTACCATACCCTTTGTTTTATAGCTACCACTAGCAATTGAAGCTGAATGATCATTCCATCTGAAACAAGTCAGTTTACCTGATTTAACATCAAGTCTTTTTCTCCAAAAGTCAGATTGAGCATTTGGTTCAACCGGAATATTAATACTACGTTCGCTTTTGGCAACTTCATATGCCCCTTTGCTGAGAATTAAATTAACTGATTGATAATTTTCAAGTAATACCTGTATTGCACGCTCACCTATCTGCATAGCTGAAGCACCTGTAATTGCAATAACAATACTTTTCATTTAGGCTCAATTATTGGGTTCTATATCATTAATATTATCAATACTATTGATTGAATCAGTATCACTTTCTTTTACAAGTTCTAAGTCAATTTGATTTTTTAGTATGTCTACCTTCATAACCCTCACACTTACTTTTTGTGCAAGTTGGTATGTCTTTTTATTCTTCCTTCCTACTAATAGGTTCTGTCTAGATCTATATTCATACCAATCATCGCCTAAAGTGCTTACATGAACTAATCCTTCAGCAGATATATCGTCTATTTCAGCAAAAAAACCATAACTTTGAACTCCAGTAATAATCGCATTTACTTCATTTCCTACTATCTTCTGAGCCTCTCTAGCCTGTGCAATTGAAATTATATTATTTCTAAATGATTTTGATTTCTTTCTAATTTGGTTAAGGTTTTGAACTAATTTATAATTTGAATAAAGTTCTATATTTTCTTTTAGTTTGGTCGAAAATATATCCCAATCAACGTTTTTCCAACTGTCTTTTCTACCTAATTCTACAACAATTTTACTGCGACTTGTCGATTTACATTTTCCATCTGTTAAGAGAGAAGTTATTATAAATTGATTAAAAATATTCCAATAATTTAAAGATGGGCAACACCATGGAGATTCAATATTTTCTGTAGACAAATAATTAAAATCATCATTAATTATATCGGGATTAACTTTATAGAGTTTTAGGTGGATACCGGGAATTATATGTTTCACAAGTTTATGAAAGATTTTCTTTTCCGTACTTGAATCAAAAGATCTTACTAAATCAGTTGTTGTAGCAGTTCCGTCTACATTAACAGTTATATTTTTGTCTAATACTAAGGCAGACTTTATTAGTTCATTAATAGATGATTGATCAAGTTCTTCATGCTCTTTAAAAATAAATGGAAGTTTATAGCCAACTAAATGATTAGCAAGTATATTATTGGAAAGTCGAACGTAAACATCTATTATCGATTGAGGATCAGAACTGTCAAAAGTGTTAGACCATCCATGAAAGTCTCTACCGGGATATGTTTTTTGTAATTCATTTAGTCTTTCTAAATTAGGTATATGTTCATCTAATTTTATGGAATAATTGTTGTTATTATTTATTAGTTTTGCTGAATGTATAATTGTATATATTGTTTCAAGATTCTCTTTAATACCTTTAAGAGCAATTGGAACTGACTTCGAAGTTGCTTTTCTATTATTAATAGTTTTAAGATGTTTTGGTGTAATAATTTTTGCTGGTTTAATTCTGCTTAGTGAAAATTTCCAATCAGTTAGATTACCTTCGCTATCGATATCAATCTTTAACGAAATAGAATCACATTCTTCGTTTGGTTTGAATTGTGATGCATTTTTAAGAGATTCATTAAGAAACTCTAACCAGTTATTTCCTAAGCATATGATTTCTCCTTTGTCTTTAAGATAGTTATCTAATTTGCCACCTAAATTGATTCTTTCTGAAACAGTAGGAACATGAACCCATATTCTATTACCGCCTTCATAGGGTTGTGCATACAATGCTGGCAAAGATGGGGAGTTACTAGATTCCCAACTTTCAAACAATAATGAAGGTTGAGTAGTTAAATCTTCTCTTCCTTTAGATTGTATTTTTTTGGGAGAAACTTTAGGAATATGAAGATCTCTAGATATATTATTCTTTGAAAGTAATAACTCAATATCACCTTCAACACCAGAATTTACTGATAAAGCTCTAACTATTGAACCTTTCGCTTTAAATTGAGCGATTGGATATTTAATTATCTTTATTTCATAAATTGAATCTTTATCTGTGAAATTATTATTGTCAACAATACAATTTTCCAGCTCAATTGTTACTGGTATTCTATCATCGAGAGGATATGCCTTTAATACTCCAGTTGATTTATCATGTTCTACTTTTGCAAGCAAAAGATCATTATATCTTTGTAATACGCATTGTATTATCCCTTCAGGTGCTCTTCTTTTTACACCTTGCTTAGTTATTAAAACTATTACTGAATCACCATGCCAAGCATTGTTCAAATTAGCTTCTCTAATATAAATATCTTCTCCTTCATCTTCTCTAGCTACAAAACAATAACCTTTACTACTACAACGTACACGGCCTTGCAAAAAACCAATATCCTTATTAATTGAAATTTTTTCATCATCATTATACTGAATTAGTCCTAACTTTGTAAGCGCTTTAATAGCTATATTTAAATTGTTTCTCTCGACTTTTTTTGTAAGTTTTAAGGATTTCTCAAGCCTGGATACTTCTAATCCATCCTCTCTATCTAGACTTTCAAGTATTTTTAAAACTGATGTCATAATAATTGAGAAAATTAGTTTAATATGATTGGATTTTAGTCTTAAAACTAAAAGACTAATTAGTTAAAAATAATTTTAGTTTAGAAGCTATCATTAGTAGTTTCTTTCTTGCTTTGTGCTAAAAGGTTAATTCCTAGAATAAAGAATACTATTCCAGAAAGTACTTTGAGTGTAAATGCAGGAATCAGATTAGCAATAGATCCACCTGCCAATGCCCCTAGAAGTGTAGCTAAAATAAGAGCTAATGACGAACCAATAAACACAGCTAAAGGTTTATTAGTTGTACTACTTAAGGTTATAGTTGTTAATTGTGTCTTATCGCCCATTTCAGCAAGAAAAACCGTAACAAATGTTGTAAAAATAAGCGTTAGAATCATTTAATTAGTTCAAATTCTAATTTTGAATAAAGTCAATTAAACCTTGCGTTACTAGGTATATACCTAAACTTATCATAATAATTCCTGAAACTACTGTAAACCGTTGTCTTGGTAAGTTATTAGCTATCCATCTACCAATAAGAACACCAAGAAGGCTTGTAGAAACGAGAGCTAGGGCTGCGCCAATAAAAATTATAAGAGGTCTACCAGACTGAGCTGAAAGAATTAATGTAGCAAGTTGTGTCTTGTCTCCTAACTCGGCTAAAAATATTGTACTAAAAGATGTAATTAATATAGTAATGAAAGCAGAAGAATCGTTTAGATCACAACTTTCTTCTTTAGAATTTAAGTCAGGTTGACCCATTACTTACAATTTAGCGATGTTATTTTTTTTTGTTTCTACAATAATTACATTATATATAATAAACCTCTAAACGATCAAGTTTCTAATAAATTTCCTATTCTTTACGATTTGAGCCATAGTCAGAAATTGGAGCTATTAATCAATAAAAAATTGTATAGAGTTAAAGTGTTCTTGTATTTTTCAAATAATATTGACGAAATCCTAAAGTTCATATATGAAATGAAAGAAGATCAAAATTTTTTAATTATTTCCTACGAATGCCACTTGTTTAGTAGTATACAAAAAATTATCAAAACATCATGGGAAACCTTTTGCCTCTAGTAGCAGTCTTTCTTGCAGGACCAGCAATAATAGCTTTGATCTTCTACAGAAGAGGTGTGTAAATGCTAAGCCGCCTTACCTAGAGCAATCTCTGCGTAAGTCAGAATTTTTTTAGCAAATACTTTTTGCTTTGTGTTTAGATTCTCAGAAGACAAGGATAAATCCGAACTAATACACTGACCTTTGGAGTTTGTGATTATTATATCTTTATTGTCATTTATGTGACATTTATAAATTCTATTATGTAATTGTAGATCAATTATTTTTTTATGTTTTTTGATATCTAATATGTTTAATTGAAGTTGATTGATTTTATTCCATCTATTAATCTCGATGTGAAAAGCTATATCTATTAAATCATTTTTCATTAACTTCATCGAGGAATTCCATTTTATTGCACTTATAGATGAAGTACCATCATTAATAATAATTTTTAAATGATCACCCTTTAGTTTGTGAATTTCTATAATTTTACATTTTCTAGTCCAAAAAATCGGTGCAGGATTCATTATTCCAAAAGGTCCTATCAAACATAACTGTTTATAAAAATCATCATTAATATCGTTAAGACATAAGTAAGAGTCTGGCTTTATGCACTTGTTTAAATCTATATTTTTAAACTCTCTAGAAGCAATGATGTTTAGTCTTTCCCTAAGCATACTAATATTTTCTCCCTTTATTGAAAAACCTGCAGCGGCAGAATGACCTCCATGAGCTATTAGAAGATCACTGCATTCGTCTAAAGCTCTATTTACTTTTATCCTCTCATTAGATCTAATTGAACCTCTGAAGTTACCATCTTTTGCTTTTGCAATTACCGCTGTGGGCAAATTAAATTTATCAACAATTCTTGCGGCTACTATACCAATTATTCCAGGATGCCATTCCTTTTTGGTGAGTACAAAAAACTTTCTATTACATATATATTCTGTTTGTGCTATTTCAGTAGCTTCTTTTTCAATTAAGGATGTAATCCTTTTTCTTTCGCTATTCATTGCAAAACATTCTTTAGTAAGTTTATTGATTGAGAGTTGCGATTTACTGGTAAAAAGATCAATTACAATTTTGGGATCACCAATTCTACCAACAGCATTTATTAAGGGGGCAATTTTATACCCTATATCATCTGATGTTATCTCTAGATTATCCATTGATAGTTTTGTCAAAATAGATTTAATTCCTCTATTAGTTGTGCTATTGATTTTTGGTAAACACTCTTTAAGCCATTTCCTATTAGCGCCTTTAATCGGAGCCATGTCGGCAACAGTTCCAATGCAGAAGAATGCGTTTGCCGAGGTATTGTTAATATCAAAATTTAATTTATTACAAATATTCTTAGCTAGAAGGTATGCAATGCCTACGCCGGCTAAATATTTATATGGAGAGTGAATTGGTGTTTTTTCAGGATGTATTAACGAATATATATCTAATTTTTTATCTGGTATTTTATGATGATCAGTTATAATCAAATCTATACCATAATATTTAGCTTTTTTTATAGCCTCAAAAGCTGATATACCATTATCTACAGTGATTATTAGTTTTGTTTGTTTATTGTTTATTTCATTTATCATATTGAGATTTAATCCATATCCTTCATCCTGCCTTGAGGGTATATACGGAGTAACATTCGCTCCAAGTATAGATAATAGTTCCACTAAAAGTACAGTGCTAGTTATTCCATCAGCGTCGTAATCGCCACATATCGCGATTTGTTCATTTCTTCCGCATGCATCAATTATTCTTTGAGTCGCCTTAAATAAATCATTGAAATGATCCTCTGGATTTGGTAGCTCTGATGGTGATATATATTCGTAAAATTCGTTATCTAAATCTATCCCTCTTCTTATTAAGACTTTTTTTAAAGAGTAATTTAAATTGATATTATCTATTTCTTCTTCTTTTACTGGCTTTGGCAATATCCATCTTATGAGTCGATCATTATCTGTTTTCAAAAGCTTATCCTAGATTGATTCATTAATAATCAGAATTATATTTGTTTAGTGCAGAAATAACATGAATAAGTTAAAAGCAGTCTTTTGGGATGTTGATGGGACGATAGCCGACACAGAGATGTGTGGCCACAGAGTTGCTTTTAATTTGGCTTTTAAGGATTTTAATTTAGATTGGAACTGGGATGAGAAACAATATTTGGAACTTCTAAAGGTATCAGGAGGTTTAAAACGGATTATCCACTATCGAAATCAAATTCATAGTGTAATTACTGAGAACCAATGTTCAGAAATTCAAGCAAGAAAGCGTATTCATTACAAGAATTTGATTCAATCAGGAAAAATCAAATTAAGAGAGGGGGTTCTTAGGCTAATTAGTGAACTTTCAAGCTTTGAAATCGAGCAATTTATTGTTACGACTAGTGGCCGAGATTCCTTGGACCCTTTCTTACAGACTTCTTTGTATTCACATTTAGACAATTTTTCAGGAATAATTACATATGAAGATGTAAGTAATCACAAGCCTTTTCCTGATGCATATCAGCTAGCACTTCAATTAAGTAAGAAGTCAGAATTTAATTGTATTGCCATTGAGGACTCTAATATTGGCGTTCAGGCGGCTAAGGCTGCAAATCTAAATTGCCTTATGACATTGCCACCATGGATAAGTCATCCTCAGAATATTACCAGAGAAGCCAATGCCTGTGTTTCCAGCCTTGGTAATGTTGATAGTCCAACTAAGCTAATTTATGGTAAAAAGTTAATTACAAACAACGTTGATTTCGAATATTTGTCCAATATCATTACTTGACACATGCAAAAAACAAACTTTAAAAAATTTCTAAACTCAGTGAACAATATTATCAATCCATTTATCTCTGACTCCTGGAATAAAAGAAGTATTTTGTTGATTTCTTTACTATTCGGTTTTTATTTTACCAACAGTTTACTATCATTTTTATTGGACAAGTCTGTTAATACAATATTTCTTGCTATTTTAATTATCTTGATTATGGAGTTATCTATACGATCTTCCCTGATATCTAAATTTTCTAAATTTTCTTTAATTATTATTTCTATAAATAATTTCAGGATTGGTTCAACATATGCCCTAATTCTTGAAGCCTATAAACTTGGTTCTTAATCTCCTTTAATCAGATTCATCATCTGATGTCTCATTCATTGGATAAACAAATCCCTGTGCTCTTCCAGTTAAGACTGATTTTCCAATTGATAATGCCTTTTCTGCTGCAATAGCTGCCTTACCTTTCCATATGGCATGCCTTTGATTTCTTTTCCCTTTTGAGGTTTTCTTCTTTGGTACCGCCATTTGCTCAATCTTTACAGATTTTATATTTTATAACGTCATGTACCAATTTAACAAAAACCCAATGAGGAAAAACTAACTTCTTGTCTATTTTTTTATATAAACTCAGGTTGGGTAACATTGTGACTATAGTTTATATATAAATTCTGTTGAATTAGTTGATTTAATTATCAAATGAATAAAAGTTATAGTCAACTATTGAGGGATATTGAAAGTGGTGAAATTATTTCTATTATTTTAATCCCAAATAGAAGAGAGGTACTGGTTGAATTTTCTAATGGAGATAGAGAATTATTTCCAATCTTTTATAATGATCAGAAAATTCTTCGAATATCTGAAGAATATAATGTTCCACTTACAGTAAGAGATATCCGTTCAGAACAACGATTAGCTAATTTCATTACTGGATTTGGTCTTACATTAATATTTGTATTATCTCTTTCATTTTTAATTAAACGTTCAACGAAGTTATTAAGCAATATGCAGAGTTTCACAGGTCGTTCTTCTCAAGTAAAAGAAGATGAAATTAGAAAATACACTTTTGACGACGTAGCTGGATTAAATGAAGAATCAGATGAATTAAAAGAAATTGTATCCTTTTTAAAAAATCCACAAATATTGATTGACCTGGGAGCAAAAACCCCAAAAGGTGTTT
>CACPLK010000019.1 GCA_902634795.1 uncultured Prochlorococcus sp.
CAAAAATGGCCAGATTAGTAAGTATCATACACAAGGATACTACCCTTACGTATAAGTGTACACTATTTACTATTCAGTAGTTCTTGGTAGGCATGGCTACTCGTCAAAACTCATCGAACGGGAAGCAAAAATCGCCTCGTATACAAGTTGTCCTGCCAGAAGATTTATGTGAAAGATTGTCAGAATTGGCCGAAAGAGAATCTAGAACTGTTAGCAATATGGCCAAAGTTTTAATTCAAGAAGGAGTCAAGAATCACGAATTGAAAGAAAGTTCAGCATCTAAGGAATTAGAAACAAGAAAAACTAAAACACAAAATTTTATAAACGCATTGGAAAAACAAAAAACACAAAGATTAAAAGGTATTCCGAAAAGATTAAAATTCAAAAGAAATTAACTATTAAATGAGTCAGCTCAAGGATCAACTCGTACACCATATAAAATAGGTTTATTTGCTCCTGTGATATACTTCGGATTAACTTTTTTTCCTAAATAGTGCCACCAAGATAAAGTTGCAAACACTAGAGCCTCCCTAAATTGTGATGGAATACCAATTTCATTTATTGGACGAATATGAACACCACAACATTGTTTCTGCAGTTGACTCATTAAAAATAAATTTCTAGTTCCCCCTCCAGCAACCAAAAGCTCAATTAAACGTATATTTTTAAGCCTAAAAAGATTATCTAAATCCTGAGAGATTATTGAAGCAGTAAATGTAGTTAATGTTGACAGTAAATCTTCTTTTGATATATCACCCAATTGCTTTTTCCTTTTGTATAAATCTTCTGTACCAAATTGCTCTCTACCTGTAGATCGTGGAGGTTCTATATGAAAAAAAGGGTCCCTCAACCACGTTTTTATAATTTCTAATTTAGGTATCCCACGAGATGCTAATGATCCATTCTCATCAAACATCAAAGATGAATTAGTACTTTCTTTAATAGCCAAATCAATTAAAGAATTAGCCGGTCCGCAATCCCAGCCTAAACATTCAGAAGTTTTATCAATTCCAGTCTTAGGAGGGATAATTGTAAGATTAGCAATGCCACCAAGGTTGAGAACTCCTCTCCATCCATACAACCTTCCAAGCAAGGATTCATCTACTAACGCTACCAAAGGAGCACCATGACCACCTGACGCAATATCCTTTGATCGAAAATCATAAATAACAATTTGATTTAAAATATTTGCAAGTAAAGGTCCTAAAAGAATTTGAAGACTACCTCCTCTTTTAGATTTATTTACACTTCTATGAAATAAAGTTTGTCCATGACATCCAACAACTTCTGCGGTTGAATCAGGATCACAATTCCTAGCAGCAAAAGCATTTAATTCAGTAATTTCCTCAGCCAACTCAAGCCAATCTTTGCTATTAATTTTTAATCCTTGACCAACTTGTATTATTTTTTCTCTAATTGAGGAAGGATATGCATAAGATCCTGTATTTAAAATTTTCCATGTTGGTTTTGAAGGATCACCTTTAAATTCAACTAAAACAGCGTCTATTCCATCAGCACTGGTACCACTCATCAAGCCCAATGCACGCATAGATTAATTTTGGGGAAGCTTTTGAAGATCTTCCATGGAACCCATAACTACAAGAACATGGTCTTTTTCCAAAATATATTTCGCTGGAGGATTGACCGTTAGTAATTGAGCAGGACCAGCGGCTAAAACATTGACAAAATAATTTTTTCTAAGATTCAAATCTCGTAAAGAACGACCCACAAATACTTCAGGCACTTTTATCTCATCAATACCAGTTTTATCATCGAGTTCTAATCTTTCAATCAAATTAGGTCTGACCAATTCCAAACCTAATCTTTCTCCTTGCATTCTTGAGGGGAATACAACTCGATCAGCACCAACCCTTTTTAACATTTTTTCATGCAGATCACTTGTTGCTCTAGCAATAACCTGCTTAACCAAACTTCCATCTGTATCTTTTGCAATAAGAGTTGTCGTAATACTTGCCTCAATTGGCTCACTAATACCTACTACTACAGTCCCCATTTCAAGAACACCTGCTTCCTTCATGGACTCTTCATCGGTTGAGTCAACCACCCTCGCTTCAATAGTTGGTTCGAGTTGACGTAATTCCTCTATTGCCTTCTCTGACGAATCAACAGCTAAAACATCAGCACCATTTCTCAATAGTTCTCTACAGACAGCGCTTCCAAAACGACCAATTCCAACCACAGCAAAACCAAGTTTCTGGTTCGCTTTTATGGGAGACCATTGCCACCAATCACTCATGATTTTTCCTCCTCAAACATAAAGATCCTCCCTCGGGTAGCCAACTCGATTGCGATTTTGAAGCTTGCTTTTATTAAGAGCTTGCCATACAGCGCTCAAGAATAAAAGGATACCCAGTCGTCCAACAAACATCCCAATTATCAGAATTAATTGACCTACGTGTCCTAACTTAGAGGTAACGCCAAGATCGAAACCTACAGTTGCAAAAGCAGAAATACAAGTAAAAAGCATTTCTAAAAATGAAAAATTCTCTCCACTATTTAAACCATTACTCAGACTTAATAATAGAGCCATAATCAAAACAAATAAAAATGAACCAACAGTAATTCCAACAGCTTTAAGAATTACTTTGTCAGATATCTGACGATTCCGAATAATAATTTCATTCTGACCACGTAAAGTTGCTCTTGTAGCAGCCATTAATGCAGCAATAGTTGTCGTCTTAATTCCGCCCCCAGTACCACCTGGACTTGCTCCAATAAACATAAGAAACATTATCAAAAGAAGACCAGAATCAGAGACACTCTCAATTGATATAGGTAAATTCGTAAAACCTGCCGTTCGCGCACTAACAGAAGTAAATAAAGCGGCTAAAATTCGATCATCAAAATTAATTAACGATAAGAAACTACCCCTAGCTAACGATTCAGTAAAAATTAATCCGAAGAATCCCAGAGAAATTAATATGAAAGATGATCTAATTACTAAACGTGTATGAAGACTTAAATTTCTTAATTTTAAAGATCTACGATTTATCCAAATATCATTAGTTACTCTCCATCCAAAACCACCTAATATGATTAAAGTAATTAAAACAAAATTCACTACCCAATTGCTTCTATAAGCTTGTAAACTATCTGACCATAAACTAAACCCAGCATTATTATAAGCAGAAATACTATGAAAAATTGATGCCCAAATCCTCTCACTTGAGCTAGTGATATTATTGAAACCAAAAAAATATAAAGTAATAGCGCCAAGAAAAATAAGAATTGATGCTGTAATTGCAATTCCTTGAAAAGTTCTTCCCACACCACCGACTCCAAATTCATCCAGAGTTTTTCCTCTATCAAGACGTGTTTTTAATTCTGTTCCACTTACAATAAATCCTTGAAGAAATGTAGTAATAGCCATTAAACCAAGGCCTCCAGTTAATAACATAATTGCTAAAATAAACTGTCCAAAAAATGTCAAATCTATTCCTATATCAATAATAGATAATCCTGTAACTGTGACAGCAGAAGTTGCAGTAAATAATGCCTCCCACAGACCTACATTTGCATGAGAACATAAAGGGGTGGCTAATAATAATGTTCCAAAAGTAATCACAAGTAACCCTGTTACCACTGTGAACTGTGGGACCGTAAGCCTTCTGTAAGTTTCTTGCCTAATACTCACTTTCTTTGACAATAGATTGAGACTAATTCTGAAAAGATTAAATAATCAAAATCAAATGGAAATCTTGAATTTCTTCTTAAATTGATAATCATATCCAAAATATTTAAGAAATACCATAGTTTAGCAAAATCAACCCAGGGACAAGAAACGTCATCAAGATAGTCAAACCAGCTCCATATCTAGTGACATCTAAGAACTGATAACGCCCAGGGCCAAATACCATAAGGTTTGTCTGGTAACCCATAGGAGTCAGAAAAGATTGACTAGCGCCAAA
This sequence comes from uncultured Prochlorococcus sp., assembly GCA_902634795.1. Taxonomy (GTDB): domain Bacteria; phylum Cyanobacteriota; class Cyanobacteriia; order PCC-6307; family Cyanobiaceae; genus Prochlorococcus_B. The sequence continues at coordinate 3,930 of CACPLK010000019.1, forward strand.
AAGAACTGTTATTAATAAAGCTAAAGGAGGTAAGCCCATACTTGGCGACAATTGAACTGCAATTGGTGCCAAAAGAGCTACTGAAGCAGCATTACTGACAAATTGAGTAAATATTGTAGTAGAGAGAAAAATTACTAGTAAAGCGAAGTAAGTAGATAAATCTTGCAATACAAAAATTAAAATATTAGCAAAAGCATCAGCAAGGCCTGTGTTTTGCATTGCGACACTAAAACTAGACAAAGAACCAAGCAAAAGAATGACATCAAGTCGAATTGATCTTTGAACCTCTGCAGGCCTTAAACACCCACCCCAAACCATTCCAATTACAGCCAATAAAACAGAAGCAACCAGCGGCAAGTCAGTAATTGAAGGAAGAATCAACATAGCAATTGCAATCCCAATTGCTATCGGTTTTCTTGTAACAGTTGGTAGATCATAGTCAAATTGATCTAAAACGAGTAAGTCATTACTATCTTGCAATCCTCTAATTGAATCTCTGGGTGCTTGAAGAAGTAATACATCCCCCTCTCTTAAAATTGCTTGTCCCAATCTTTCTTGAACAGTTTGTTGCCCTCGTCTTAAAGCTAAAACAGTTGCATTATGCCTTTGCCTAAATCGTAGTTCTCTCAAACTCGCACCAGCCAATGTTGAGCCAGCTGGCAAAAGGACCTCTACAGTTTGCTGGCCTTCATCAGTATTGGATAGAAAAAAATTCTTTTCAGTATTTAAATTTTTAGTTAATTGAACTGTATGTTCTTGTTTTAAACGCAAAAGATCTGAGCGTGTAATTCTTATCAACAAGCGATCTCCAGATTGAATTATTCGATCAGCTAAAGGTGGTAAAAGTCTTTCGCTCTCTCGCTGTATTTCTAAAACATCGACATCAAATCTTCTTTGTAAGCGACTATTTCTCAAGGAATTCCCAACCAATTCAGAACCAGAGGGAATTGTGACTTCCGTAAAATATCCAGTTTGATCTGAACTACCTCCATACTCTGAACTAATTCTTCCTCTATCAGGTAGTAGAGATTGAGGAGCTAACAACATATACGCTGTACCAAATAACCATATAGGTATACCTATTGAAGTAAAAGTAAAAAGATCAAAAGGACCATAGCCAAGTTGATCACTAATATCGCTGACTAACAAATTTACTGAACTCCCTAAAAGGGTTAAAGTGCCACCTAAAACAGTCGCGAAAGATAGTGGCAGCAAAACACGAGAAGGAGATAATTTTCTCTTTACACACCAAGCCTCAATAACGGGTAAAAGCGATGCTACCACTGGAGTATTAGGAACAACGCCGGAAACAGGCGCAACAACTAATCCAAGCAAAGCTATTAACCTTCGCGGAGTTCGAATACTTTCAGAAGCTATTAACTCTCTTAAACGATCAAGAGCTCCACTTTTAAAAAGTGCAGCAGAAACAGCAAATAAGCCCATCAATGTAATCAAAGCAGGGCTTCCAAAACCAGCCAATGCTTTTTGCGGAGAAAGAACTCCTGTTGCCATTAATAATGCAACACTCAAAAGTCCAGTTAGTTCAGGAGCTAGAGCACTACTTACGAATAAACAAACTGCACTCATTAACACTGCCAAAGTTATGACAGCTTTTGGATTCTCAAAAACAGTTAATATCTCATTCATATTATTTAATTAATAACCTTTCCAACTGACTCTGTCCAAGTATTAATTTTAAGACTACTGCGTAACGGAGCTAAGGAGATTGCGAAAATAAACGATTAATTATTTTTTTACTAAATAACCATGAACCAGAGGATTTAAACGATAGAAGAAACCCTGGCATTCTAATTAAATATGCAAAACGCCTAATTTCAAATGCAACGGGTCCTGCCAAGGTAATTCCATATCCAGTAATAGATGCATTACCAATGCCAAGACTCAACATTTCTCCAAAATCTTCAAATTTGAATGGTTTAAGTTCATTTCCCTTTCTTAGAGAAATAATATTCTGAGCCACTAAAGAACCTTGCTGCATTGCAACTTGAGCGGAGGAGGGGAAGGGTGCATTTTCATAAAATGTGATATCACCAACGAAAAAAATATTTTGATATTCATCCATTTGCATAAATTCATTTACTTTAATCTTCTGAAATTCATTCAAAAAATGATTTATAAATTTTGATTTCGAAGGTTTTAATCCTGCAGTCCATAACAAAGTAGAATAATCAATCTTAATACAATTATTGGTTTCATTATCAGTATTAGAAAGTTCTAAAAAAGTTTTATCAACAGATTTTATATAATAGTCCAGATAAACTCTAATATTTCTCTTATCCATTGCATCAATTGCTTTCTCTCTATTAAATGATTTACAATTAGGTAAAATTTTATCTCCTTTATCAACTAAATATATTGCAACCCGATCTTTGATTAAATCAGAAATTTTACATGCAAGCTCAACACCTGTCGGGCCAGCCCCCGCAATTACTATAGGATTAGTAAATTCAGAAGAATTATTTATTTTAGTTATTAACTTTTTAATTATTCTACAATCATTTAAATTAGAAAAGCCACAAGCATAGTCTTGTAAAGTTTCTAGAAAGGAATAATCAGTTGTAACTCCTGTACTAATAACAAGTTGAGAATAAGTTATTTCAATCTCAGATGAAGTAATTAACTTTTGTTCTATTTCATTAATCTCAACAACACATTCTTGTAAAAAAATAAATCCTAATTCTGAAGCCAAATCAGAATACTGAGGTGCCACCTCCCATAATTGAAGCTCACCGCTTAATAACTCATATAGCAATGGCTTAAAAAGAAATCTATTGGCTTCATCAATCAAAATAACTGATGTTCCATCTGACTTGGCTAACAAAGCTTGAACAGTAGACAGTCCTCCAAAGCCACCACCAACAACAACTATTGGGTCAGATTTCAAATTGTTCAAGTCCATAGGGACTAGATTTAAGATGGTTTTAAAGACCCTAAACAAACTTTGACCGATTCGGCATTCAATTCTCAAATATGCAGAAAGAATCCCAAGACAATTTCACTAGTGATTTGAGAGAATCAACTAACTTTCCTCAATCTGTTCTGGTGAAATCAATTGATGAGACAAGTAAATATCTCGAAAAACTTTCTGCTCAAGATCAACTTCAATGGGCCCATAAGAAATTTGATGAGAAATTTGTTTTAACAACCAGTTTTGGCATCCAATCTGCTGTTTTGCTTCATATGACAGTGGCCTTAGAATCTAGAAAAAAACCAAAGATAATTTGGATAGATACTGGATATCTACCTCAAGAAACGTATAACTATGCAGATGAACTAACAAAATTATTCAAATTAGATTTAATAGTGGCCCAAAGCCCTATCTCTCCCGCAAGGATGGAAGCATTGTATGGAAAACTTTGGGAAACAGGCGAACTAAAAGATCTAAATAAATATCACCAAATACGAAAAGTTGAACCTTTAGAAAATGTCTTATCAGAACTCGACGTTCTTTGTTGGGCTAGCGGAGTACGTAAAGGTCAAACCAAAAACAGACAATCAATGTCACATATTGATTACATCAGAGACCGTTTAACTCTGCGACCACTGTTAAACTGGACTAAAAAAGATATTTTCTATTACATGGAAAATAATAATTTACCTCAACACCCTTTATTTGAAAAAGGCTATTCTACCGTTGGAGATTGGCATTTAAGCGTAGCAGAAAATAACGATTCCCAAGGCAGATCAACAAGATTTGGAGGGGTCAGTGAAGAGTGTGGGATTCATATTGATGAAAATAATTTTTTGGGAGAAGGAATTTAGCTGGTGTTTTTAGAAAAAAATTACTTAATGATTGGGAATACAAGATGGCATTGGGCAACAAAGATCCAAGAAGAGTGGAAATATTTTCATACCATTCCAAATCCAATCGAATTTGAAGATAAAAATTATTCTGATTTGTCTTGGGCTTCAGTAGGTCCAATTCCTGAGAATATTAAATTATCCCCTTCAAAAAAAATAAATTTAGATGATGTTCCGCTCATAAATCTTCCATCTAATTTAGGGATTGATAGAGCTCTAGCTTCATGGAGTGCTTATCAAAAGCAATCATTTCTCAAAAGCAAAGAACAAGACTTAATCGTTATAGATGCTGGGACAATCATGAGCGTCACAAAAATAACAAAAAAAGGAGAGTTCGCTGGAGGGCAATTAATTTCTGGATTAAGACTTCAATTATCTTCTATGGCCAATGGTTCATTAAATTTAGATAATCCAATCATCCAGACAATCCCAATAGAGACTTTTCAACATGAAACAAAAAATGCAATGATCAAAGGGGCAATAAATGGCTTAATAGGATTAATCTTAAAGACTTTTGAGGAAACAAAATTACCGATATGGATCTGCGGAGGGGATGCACCAATCATATTAAATGAACTTAAAAATACAAATATTGATCTAAATCATTTTCCTAATCTAGTTTTAGAGGGAATGATTGATATTGAACAAAAAATTAATTCAATTTAAGATCATTTAAAATCTGATTGGCCATATTTGCTGATTTTACTTTTAAATATATTAATTCTATTTTCCCTTCTTTATCTATAACGAAAGTGTGTCTCATCATTCCATAATATTCTCTACCCATAAATTTTTTTAAGCCATAACTTTCATATAATGCCGCAACAGGACACGGCTCATTATCTGTTAAAAGTATAAAAGGTAACTTATATTTATCAATGAATTTTATATGCGATTTTGAGGCATCCTTACTAATTCCTAAAACTTGAATATTGTTTAATTTAAAAAGCTCCCAATTATCTCGAAAGCTGCAAGCTTCTTTAGTGCATCCAGGAGTATCATCTTTTGGATAAAAATAAATTACGACTCTCGATCCTTTAAATGATGAAAGACTGGTATCAACACCATCTTGATTAGGGAGAGTGAAATCTGGTGCAGAATCGCCTATACAGAGAGTCATGATTACAACTCAAATAAACAATAAAAGCGTACTAGGTCTTTGGCTTTTTTTGATGCCATCAAAACTTTTACCAATAAGCAGCGAAGAAAAAAAATGGGTTCAAAAATTAAAACCCAGGAGGGCTTTGACTTACCACTTTTCTAGAGGTTGCCTCAGACATGTCATGTCCAGCTTGACGGGCTTAGAGCCACTTGATATCCCTCTTAAAGCCGCTCCAGGCGAGCCCCCTTCTTTAGCAAAAGGGTTGGGTCATATCAGCATGAGTCACTGTTCTGATGCTTTATTAATAGGATGGTCGTCAGCAAAAATTGGGGTAGATATAGAACGAAAGGATAGGCAGTTTCAAGCTCAAAAATTGTCAAAACGTTTTTTCAGTCAATCTGAGAACTGCGAAATGGAAAATTTAACGCTAAGTCAAGCTAAAGAACTAGTACTAAAAAGATGGGTAATAAAAGAGGCAGCAATTAAATGGCAGAATGGAAAGATAGCGACTAATCTAAATCAATGGATTTGGGAAAATAAATCATCTTTTGCATATCATAAAAAGCTTGGACACAAAGTCAAAGTTTACGAACAAAATCATGATCAATGGACTTATGCAATTGCATTAGATATAAATTCAATAACCAGTAAACCAATAATATGCCTTAATTAATTCTTATATTTAGCAAGCAGTTTAGTATGTATAAGCTTTTGTTTTATAGTCCGACCATCCAAGCTTTTAAATAATTTTTTCAATCGATTTAATTTCTCTGTATCAGAATTTTTTAGTATAATTTCTTGATATTCACTTCCTTGATTAAGCCACCTTTTAATTATAGAGTTATCAACTTTTTGATATACAATCTCAGTCCATTCTTCAAAAGAAATATTCCAGCCTAATTTTTCTAATAGTAGGATAAATTTATCTCTATGCTCTTGATTATTTAACCACTTCTCTTCTTTCATAATTAAATCGTTCAATAACGAAAAATCAGTATTTTTATTATTGCTATAAACTTCTAAGCTCTTCTTTAAAGAAAGTGCAGGGCCAGAACATGGGTTACTTATAATCAAACTTAATTCTGTATGCGCAGTACATTTCTCAGTAATAATCGGCCATAATTTAAAAAAATTTGTTTCAGAAAAAACTTTCCAAGGGATCCTTCCTCCAATTACCTCAAATTTGAGATTTTCTTCTAATTTTTTAATTGATTCAACTTTTGAATCAATTAAAAGTGGTCGCTCTATCGGAGCCAAAACGTCTAATTCAGCTAATAACCTAGGATAATTATCCTCTGTTACAGCCAAAACTACGCCACCTTCAGGGGCCTCTCTTAAAGGCTTTAAAGACCAAAGCAAAGAACTAGGTGTTAAGACTAAAACTCTATGATTTTTTTTCCAATGAATACCCGACCATAATTTATGCATCAAGCTTTTTAATCGTTCACCTTCTTGCAAAACTTGACGAGATAACCATTTCTCCAAATCATTATCAACTTTTCCAGATGTAATAGTTAAGGGATTTTGTTCGTCAACTTCAACGCATAAAGCTAATTGTTCAGATCTTCTCTCATTCAAAAGAGATCGTCTTTGCCCTTCCCATCCAAGTTCAGTTGGTTCCCAAAAAATCTCGTTTAGCAAACTATCTGGCAAATATTGCTGTGGAACCCAATTTCTTGCAAATGAATGGGGATACCTGTAACCAATGCCATCTCCAAAAGCTTCTTTATCTCGATTTGCATCTTTAAGGTGAGATGGAACATTTTGCTTTTGGGAATCTTTAACTTTCTGAACTGCCTTAAAAATAGCCTTCACACTATTGCTTTTCTCGGTTGAAGCCAAGTACAAGGTTGCCTGAGCAAGTGGGTAAATACCCTCTGGTAAACCTATTCGATCAAAAGCCGCTGCGCATGACTCAACTATGACAATTGCATTGGGATCAGCGAGACCAATATCTTCTCCTGCAGCGATGAGCATACGTCTAAAAATAAATCGTGGATTTTCTCCAGCCTCCAACATTCGAGCAAGCCAAAATAATGCAGCATCAGGATCCGAGCCTCGTAATGACTTTATAAAAGCACTGATCGTATCAAAATGAGCATCACCAGTTTTGTCGTATAAAACCGCTCGTTTTTGAATTGAATCCTCAGCAATCTTGAGATCAATACTGATTGAATTATCTTGATTCGCAATCGTACTCTCTACAGCAAGTTCAAGCGCATTAAGCAGAACACGTGCATCGCCATTACACACATTAACCAAATGGTCCTTAGCTTCACTAGCTAAATTGATTAATTTCAATCCATAGCCCCTTTCCTTATTGCTCAAAGCTCGTTGCAGCAATTGATGTAATGCTTTTGAATTCAAACTATTTAAACGAAATAGCCTAGATCTGCTTAGCAAAGCTTTATTTACTTCAAAATATGGATTTTCGGTAGTTGCCCCAATCAGAGTCAAAGTTCCATTTTCAACCCAAGGTAATAAGGCATCTTGCTGAGCAGTATTAAATCTATGAACCTCATCAATAAATAAAATCGTGCGTTTACCATATTTATTTAATCTATCGATTGCAAACTCAATCTCAGATCTCAAATCCTTGATGCCAGCCAAGGCAGCATTTACAACACTAAAATGAGACAAGGTATTTGAGGCGATAATCCTAGCCAAAGTAGTCTTACCAACTCCAGGTGGTCCATAAAGCAATAAATTGCCTACTTTGTCAGCAACAATTGAACGTCTCAATAAACGTCCTTCAGCAAGAATGTGATCTTGCCCCACAAATTCATCAAGTGTTTGAGGCCGTAAGCGATCAGCTAAAGGAGCATTATTCTGAATTAGCTGTTCACCATGAAAAGCAAACAGATCTTTATGCAAAACTAAAAAACAAACATTTCTTTACTCTAAAGCAAAAAAACCTTATAAAGTTGTTTTGATGATTTCAAATTGGAAGGTTTTTGATCTAGGTAATAACTGTTGGGGTAGACATGCCTGTTCGTTTTGAAATCTCAGCTAGAGAATCAATACTTTTAATTAAAGTATCTAAGGCTAACTGCGGATCTTGGGTGATATCACCATCACTTGGAACATAGCTTTCAAAGTAGATTCTTAATGTAGCCCCTTGAGTGCCAGTACCAGAAAGCCTAACTAACACTCGACTACCATCATCTAGTAAAATTCTTAAACCCTGATTAAGAGTAACTGAACCATCAACTGGATCTGTATAGCTAAAATCATCTGCATTTTTCACTGTCCTTCCAGCAAAAGATTGACCTTTCAAAGCGGGAAGCATATTGGTCAATCTGTAATAAAGAGAATTTGCAACTTCAGATGGAATAGATTCATAATCATGACGAGAATAATAATGACGACCAAAAAATAGCCAATGATTTCTCATTATCTCAGAAACAGACTTTTTCTTGGTAGCAAGTATCTGCAACCAAAAGAGAACAGCCCACAATCCATCTTTCTCTCTTACATGATCACTTCCAGTCCCAAAGCTCTCCTCTCCACAAAGAGTAATTTTATTTGCGTCCAAAAGATTACCAAAGAATTTCCAACCAGTAGGGGTTTCAAAGCAATTTATGCCTAAATGTTTTGCCACAACATCTACCGCTGAACTCGTGGGCATGGAACGAGCAACCCCAGATAACCCTTTGGCATATCCTGGCACACAATCGTAATTTGCAGCTAAGATCGCAAGGCTGTCACTAGGATTGACAAAGCAACCACGTCCTAAAATCATATTTCTATCACCATCGCCATCACATGCTGCTCCGAATGAAAATAAATTGCCTTTTAAAAGCAAATCAGCAAGGTCTTTTGCGTAAGTCAGATTTGGATCAGGATGCAGACCTCCAAAATCTTCCAAAGGTATTCCATTCCTTACTGTCTCTGAAGTAGCTCCTAAATGATCAACAAAAAGACGCTTTGCATATGGTCCTGTCACAGCATTTAAAGCATCAAAAACAATGGGAAAATCCTTGTTTATATAAGAACCAATCAAATCAAAATCAAATATTTTTTTCATTAAATCTAAGTAATCTTCTATTCCATCAACGATCTCAACAATCATTGAAGCTAATTTATATTTACCAGGTGAATAGGAATTATTTGATTGACATTTTATGATCTTATATTCTTTAAGATTCTTGGAGCAATTATAAATTTGATCAGTTAAAGATTCAGAAGCAGGTCCACCATTAGAACCATTTAACTTGACTCCAAAATCACCTTCAAGTCCACCTGGATTGTGACTAGCAGATAAAATAATTCCACCTATTGCATTATTAATTCGAATCAAATTAGACGCCGCAGGGGTCGATAAAATTCCATCTACAGTGGTTATGACCTTTTGAATCCCATGTGCAGCTGCCATCCGAATAATGATATCAATCGCTTTTTTGTTGCCATATCTACCATCGCCTCCAACAACCAAAACTCCTCCTTTCACCCCAGGAAGGGATATCAATATTGACTCAATAAAACTCTCAAGGTAATGAGGCTCTTGGAACTGAAAAGTACTTTTTCTTAATCCAGAAGTACCTGGTTTCTGATCAGTAAAAGATGCGTTTAACTTAACTGTAAGTTGGCTAAATTCTGTAGAAAACACTTTGAAAATAAATTAGTGAATGATATAAAAAATGAATCGAAAATGAAATGGTATCACTTTGAATTCAGTGAGGCATTTCAGAAGTACGAAGCATTGCGATAAACCAAAGAGTACTTAATATCAACGCACTTAAAACACCGGGACCAAGTCCAAAACGCTCAATCGTAGTAGGAATTAATAAAGGAAAAGCAATAGCGCCTACCAAGGGAGTAAAAGCAACAATTAAGCGAACCATTAATTACGTGAAATTAGATTTAAAACCATTCTGATTCAGCTTTTGAATTTGGATTGGTGTTATCAACTGGAGTAACTCTTTCGAATTTCATTGTTATGTTCCTTGAATCAACCCCATCTTTATCTATGGCTTTAATTGAATAGTTCTGAATACCATCTCTGAATGGGACTTGCAATCTAAAAGTTCCATCATTTGCCAACGGGACCTCTTCATCTTCGATAAACAATTTAGCTGAGGGATCAGTAGCTCCGTACACAATTAATTCAGCATCTGCTACTAACCAAAAAGAACGTGCTTGAGGAACACCTCCAATACCAGATTCACTTAAGCCACTAGCCCAAAGCCCACTACCAGATTCATTATTTGAATTTAGATCTCTTGGAACACTCTCTTGGAATTCTTCTGAACCAACTCTTCGAGTTCTAAATTTTGTGGTGGCTGATTGATACAAGCGCTCATGCAAACCACTGTCTGGTTGTTCTGATGCAAAACTTTCTACCTTAGGCTCAGAGGAATTAACCGGGGCTTCCAGGCTAAAAGGAACAAATTGATCAAGAATTTGCTCACTTGGATGAAGTGAAGGTACTTTAGCTGAAGATGAATGAGCAAGTGACATCCATTTATGACCAATACGATAACCGAGTTCAACCTTGTAGTCTCTTCCAGCTAAAGGAATAGGTAAGTACCATTCGGTACTGTGACTATCAACAACAACTTCTTGAAGAGTACCAGGATTAGCATCTCCATTATTTTTATTAGTGACATCAGCTAAGCGCAAACAAAGCCGAATAGCGCCTTCATTTTGAGCATTAGAACGATCAGCATCTGAGATCTCCCAAAATACATATGCCCACTCTGGATCACGAGGAAGAAAAACTACTTTGGTCTCTGATGAATTTGGATATGTAGTATCGCTAGAAGATGGAACTTTATTATTTATCAACTGTTTCTCTAATTCCTTTTTTTCTTCATAGAGATAAACACCCTTAACTAAATCAGCTTTTGATTTTCTACTATATAGGGGAATTCCTAAGTCACTAGCTTTTAAACGAAGCTGACGAAGTGTTAAACGTGACAGGGATTCTTGATCAAAAGTCACGCCCGTAAACCTCCATTTTTTGTTTGGGATCAGTGCGATAAGTATGTGATGAAATGTGCTCTTCTCGTTGGTGTGGTCAGCATCTACTGACTCCAAGAAGAGATCAATAAGTGGTATATACAGACAAAAAGCGTTGCGCTAACTAAAGACTAGGAGTTGATTACTAATCCACGAATTTCAAAGTCAACCAAAAAAAAATCCAAATCATGAAAGTTTCGAAGACTTTTTTCTTTGGGATCACCACCATCTTTAAATAAATTTCTTCTCATCTAAGGATCTAAAACAATTTCAAACTTCATATGCGTCGATTAAATTTCTCAATGTCAAATCCAATGGAGCAACTTTTAAATCATTTGACAATCTTTCCAGCTGGATAGCTGCTCCAGAGAACTGCTCGAACATAACCTGCACAAACTCGTCATCTTTCATCATGATGGGATTCTTCAAGCACCATTCAAGCCATTCTTCCTTCACAGGGATCAAACCTCTTGGATCGTCCTTTCTCATGGATTTAAAACACTGCAAGCAATGTGCAAGCATCCTTAAATGATGCTTTTCACTAGCTGAAAGGTTAGTTAACCCGATCAAATTTATATCCTCTTTACTTAAGGGACTATTATTAGAATTATCGTTAGAAGCAGATTCCATCATCTGGTAGCGGGAGCATCTCTTAAGTGTAAAGTTTAAAAGAATATTTATCTTTAACTAGGTTTGATCTTATTTTTTCCACTTATATACAATGGAAAGATATTCATTCATTAACTATTACAAGTCCAAAAAAGGAATTGAGAAATCAAATCAACTGTAATAGGAGTGATTTACATAACTATTTGTATACATTAGAAAATCTTTTACTAATTAAAAAAAGATTAAGAGTTTATTCCAGCAGAATTAGAACTGGAAACGATTGCAAGCATTTTGGCTTATGGTGATAGGTGGTAAAAATTACTTTCGTAACACTGGGTTTTCCACCTTAATTTGACTTAGAATGACATTTGTGATCCAACTATCAAAACACTCTTATCCAATCATGAACCCCAGATGTCATAATTGAAGATTATCTTGGATTTTAAAAGCCAAACTTTTCATAAATAAAAAAACTACTACGACTTGATTTAATCAAAATAAAATGACCCAATCTAATACTGTCGAAGAAATTGTTTCCCAACCTTATAAATATGGTTTTATAACTGATATTGAAACTGAAAAGATCCCTAAAGGATTGAATGAAGATGTTATTAGGTTAATTTCCGCCAAAAAAAATGAACCAGATTTTTTATTAAAATTTCGTTTGAGAGCTTATCAACAATGGTTGAAGATGAAAGAACCGAATTGGTCTGGCTTAACATATTCCAAAATAGACTATCAGGATCTGGTTTATTATGCAGCCCCAAAACAAGACATAAAAAAGAAGAGTTTAGATGAAGTAGACCCTAAGTTACTTGAAACCTTTGAAAAACTCGGAATACCACTTAGTGAACAAAAAAGATTATCTAATGTCGCTGTAGATGCTGTCTTTGACAGTGTTTCTATAGCAACTACATACAAGGAAAAACTAGCCAAACATGGAGTAATATTCTGCTCTATTAGTGAAGCGATTAGCGAATATCCAGATCTAATTGAGAAATATATGGGTACAGTTGTTCCTATAAATGATAACTTTTTTGCAGCTCTAAATTCTGCGGTTTTCAGTGATGGTTCGTTTGTTTACATACCCAAAGGTGTCGAATGTCCAATGGAATTATCATCTTATTTTAGAATAAATTCTGGCGACACTGGTCAATTCGAACGAACTTTAATTATCGCAGAAGAATCTTCCTCCGTTAGTTACCTAGAGGGCTGCACAGCGCCTATGTTTGATACCAATACACTTCATGCTGCTGTTGTTGAGCTTGTCACACTCGATAATGCATCCATTAAATATTCAACCGTGCAAAATTGGTACGCAGGTAATGAGGAGGGAGTTGGCGGAATATATAACTTCGTCACAAAAAGAGGAGAATGTAGAGGGAAGAACAGCAAAATAAGCTGGTCTCAAGTCGAAACAGGATCTGCAATTACATGGAAATACCCAAGTTGCGTATTACAAGGAGACAATTCCATTGGTGAGTTTTATTCAATTGCACTAACGAATAATTGTCAGAAAGCGGATACTGGGACAAAAATGATTCACATAGGAAAAAATACAAAATCAAAAATCGTAAGTAAAGGTATTAGTGCTGGACACTCTAAAAATAGCTATCGAGGTCTTGTATCCATAAGTCCAAATGCTGAGGGAGCTCGAAATTATAGTCAATGTGACTCCATGTTGATCGGTGACAAAGCCAGTGCAAATACATACCCATATATTCAATCCAATCAACCTCAGTCAAATATTGAACATGAAGCTAGTACTTGTAGGATTTCAGAAGATCAACTTTTTTACTTACAAAGTAGAGGGATTGATTTCGAGGAATCAGTTTCAATGTTAGTCAGTGGATTTTGTAGTGATGTTTTCAATGAATTACCTATGGAGTTTGCATCTGAGGCAGATAAACTTTTAGCTTTAAAATTGGAGGGTTCGGTTGGATAAAAATAAATTAAAACCTTACTTTTTCTCTCTACAACTTTTTCCCTAATTTAGTGATTTCATCAACTTCAGAAACAATATTATCTATTGAAGATCTTCATGCCAGTGTTGAGGATCAAGAGATACTACATGGAGTCAATCTGGTAGTAAAAGAAGGAGAAATCCATGCGATCATGGGACGCAATGGAAGCGGAAAAAGTACACTTTCAAAAGTTATAGCTGGGCATCCATCTTACAAAGTTTTATCAGGATCTATCCAATTTAAAGGTAAGGATATTCTTGAGCTAGAACCTGAGGAAAGAGCAAGAATTGGGATTTTCCTTGGTTTCCAATACCCAGTAGAAATCCCTGGTGTTAGCAATCTCGAGTTCTTAAGAGTTGCCACCAATTCAAGAAGAAAAGAATTAATTAAAAGTGAACTAGATACTTTTGAATTCGAAGATCTAGTAAAAGAAAAATTGAAAATAGTTGAAATGGATCCAGCCTTTCTAGAAAGAAGCGTAAACGAGGGGTTTTCTGGCGGAGAGAAAAAACGTAATGAGATTCTTCAAATGGCTCTTCTTGAACCGGTCATATCAATACTCGATGAAACTGACTCAGGACTTGATATTGATGCTCTTAGGATTGTTGCATCTGGGATCAATAGACTTTCGCAACCCAATTCGGCAACAATTTTAATCACCCATTATCAAAGACTGCTCAATGAAATTACTCCTGACTTTGTACACATAATGGCTGATGGAAAAATAATAAAAACTGGAAACAAAGAGCTAGCCATTGAGCTTGAGAAATCAGGATATGACTTTGTCGACAAAAATACCAAAGAGAAGGAAATGGCAAAATGAAATCATCAACTACTTGCCAAGAGTGGCTTAACTCTTTACCGCCAACAGAAGGTTATTTAACAAATGAACAATCAATAGGACGAGAATTTTTCTTAGAGAACGGGATGCCCTCTAAGAAAGATGAAGCGTGGCGATTATCCAACTTTAATAAGTTGAATAGTTTTTTGTCGTTACCAACAACTATTGATCACGAAGAAATTAAATCTATCTTTCCAGAAAAGGATAAAAATAGAGAAAGAATCATAATTAATCCTAATGAAAATCCAATTTTGAATATTGATTTACCTAATGGCCTTGAGAAGCTAAGCAATAGAGAAATTGAAGATAATCTCGGCAAAATAGTTCAATCAACTAATATAAAAAATGACATTTCTGTATGTCTTAATCAAGCGACAAGCAAAGAGCTTCTTGCTTTAAAAGTTAAAAGTAATTTCAATCAATCATTAGAGATAGTAATTCCATCAATAGAGGGAAAGTCAATCTCAACTAGAGTCTTTCTCGTTATTGAAGAGGGAACAAAATTAGATCTTTTGCAAATTTTCACAGGTAATAATAATTCAGCACAAAATCATTTAATCGAAATTAAACTAGAGTCTAAAGTAGAGTTAACTCATGGGTTGATTTCTTTAGGTGAACAGCAAAAATCCTCCTCAATTTGCACTTTAGCCGTAGAACAATCAGAGAAGAGTAAATACTCTCTTCATTCAATTCATCATGGTTGGGATTATGCCCGATTTGAACCAAGAATAATCCAAAGTGAAGGACAAGCTTCAACAATTATCAAAGGGCTTCAAGTGACTAAATCAAAAGAGCAAATAGCCACACACTCTTTAATTAGATTTGAAGGTCCAAATGGAAAGCTTGATCAATTACAAAAAGCCGTAGCTTCTGAATATTCCCATTGCATTTTTAATGGTTCGATTGAGGTTCCTCAAAACGCACAAAAAACAGAAGCTGCACAACTAAGTAGAAATTTATTACTTTCCAAGCGCGCCAGAATAGATACAAAACCAGAGCTTGAAATAGTTGCTGATGATGTTAGCTGTACCCATGGAGCAACTGTAAGCCAACTCCAAGATGAGGAATTATTTTATTTACTTAGTAGAGGTATTGATAGTAAACATGCTAATTCTTTGTTACTAAAAGGATATTATGATGAAGTGATTTCACACTTTCCTAAAAGTGCTCAAAAGTGGAATTTTATTGAAAAATTAATAAAAGATATAAAAAAGTGAACCATTTAATAAAAAATATTGCTGAGAAAAGTAGAAATGATTTTCCACTATTTAATGGAAATAATAATAATTTAATCTATTTAGATCATGCTGCTACAAGTCAAAAACCCCAAGAAGTTATAGATTCTTTAAGAAAATACTATAGCTTTCAAAACGCTAACGTACATAGAGGCGCTCATCAGCTGAGTGCAATCGCAACAGAAAAATTTGAAAATTCAAGAAAGTTAACAGCAAAGTTTATTAATAGTAATAATGAAAAAGAGATTATTTTCACTAGAAATGCCACGGAAGCTATCAACCTTGTAGCTTATGCATGGGGCAATTATGAACTTCAGGAAAACGACGAAATCTTAATAAGTTTAATGGAGCATCATAGTAATATAGTCCCTTGGCAATTAATTGCCAAGGCAAAAAAGTGCAAGCTAATTTATATCAATATTGATATAAATGGAGAATTAGATCTTGATGATTTCAGAAAAAAATTGAGTGACAAAACTAAAATAGTCAGTATTGTTCATGTAAGTAATACACTAGGTTGTTGTAATCCTATCGAGGAAATTTCAGACCTTGCCCATAAAAAAGGAAGCTTAGTTCTTTTAGATGCCTGCCAAAGTCTTGCTCATAAAACGGTAGATATTAAAAAGCTTGGTATTGATTTTCTGGCAGGCTCTTCTCATAAACTTTGCGGACCTACTGGAATAGGTTTTTTATGGAGTAGAGAAGAAATTTTGAAAAAAATTCCTCCTTTTCTTGGTGGAGGAGAGATGATTAATGAAGTTTTTCACGATAACAGCACTTGGGCAGACTTACCGCATAAATTCGAAGCGGGTACCCCAGCGATTGGGGAGGCAATCGGTATGGGAACCGCACTTAATTATTTACAATCAATTGGATTAAACGAAATCCATAATTACGAGAAAGAATTAACAAAATATCTTTTTGAAAAATTAGAAGAGATAGATGATTTAAAGATTCTTGGTCCGAGCCCTGTAATTCAGCCTAATAGAGGACCGTTAGCAACTTTTTACATAAAAGGCATTCACTCTAATGACGTTGCTGAGTTACTTGATAACAGCAATATTTGCATCAGGAGTGGTCATCATTGCTGCCAACCACTTCATCGCTTCTATGGGATAAAAAGCACAGCTAGAGCAAGCTTGAGTTTTACATCTACTCCATCAGAAATTGATTCTCTTGCTGAAGAACTGAAATCAGTGGTTTCTTTTTTAAAGAAAAATTCTTAAATATTTAGATATTTTCTAAAAAAAGCCTCTGTTTTTTTTAATACATCAACTTTTATTTTTCCGTCTTTAAATCCATGACCTTCGTTCTCAAACAAATTTATTTGTACTGGAATTCCACGTTTTAATAAGTCATCGTTGATTGAAGTAGATTGATCAGAAGAGATAACTTTATCTTTCAAACCATGAAATAAAATTAATGGCATGTTTAGAGCATTAACTTGATTAATTGGCGATCTTTCAAGATATTTTTCATAATCACTTTCTATATTACCTATTAAGTAATCTAAATAAAATTCTTCAAATCTATGCGTTGAATTAGCCATGTCTATTAAATCAGTTACAGCATATTTACATGCTCCGATATTAAAAATGTCAGTAGATATCAAGCAACCTAAAGCTGTAAAACCTGATGCGCTACTGCCTACAATTGCTATACGGTCCTTATCCGCCTTACCAGATGCAATCAATGACTGAGCTGCCTTAGTGCAATCCAAAACATCGATTAATCCCCAATTACCTCTCAATCGATCTCTATATTCCCTACCAAAACCTGAAGAACCTCCATAATTAACATCGACAACCGCCCAACCTCTTGATGTCCAAAATTGCACCTCTAGATCCAATCCACAACGAGCCATACCAGTAGGTCCACTATGACTTTTCACCAACAAAGGAGGTAACAATATTTGTCTATTAAGAGGTGGATAATACCAAGCATGAACATTCTGTTCATTCGATCCGATAAACCAAAAAGATTCGCCAATACTAATTTCCGTTGGATCTAAGCTAAATGAAGAAGCAGGAGTATGTTCCCAACTTTGGTCCAATAAATCTATTTCAAAACTACTGGCAATTGCAATAAGTCGATTTTGATGCGAATGAAGACCTGAAAACTCAATAAAAGGCTGATCCAAAGTCTTGATAGAACCATTTTCTTGAAATAAAGCTAAAGTCCAAACTCCTTCCTGCGCAAAAGCCCCAACGACATCATTCCCAACACATGAAAAGCTCGACATCCCGAGGACCCATTGTGGGAAAGCAGTTTCAGCCTTAATAGTCCATTGATTCTGAGAAATAGTAATTGAATTATTAT
>CACPLK010000020.1 GCA_902634795.1 uncultured Prochlorococcus sp.
AATGACACGAATGCTCATTACAATTTAGGAAACACATTAAAAGATCTCGGCAAATTACAAGAAGCAGAAGTATCCACTCGCAAAGCAATTCAACTCAATCCTGATTTAGCAGATGCTTATTCAAATCTGGGAATTATATTGACCGACCTTGGTAAATTACAAGAAGCAGAAGTATCCACTCGTAAAGCAATTGAACTCAATCCTGATTTAGCAATGGCGCATTCCAACCTTGGAGGTATATTGCAAAATCTTGGCAAATTACAAGAAGCAGAAGTATCCACTCGCAAAGCAATTGAACTCAATCCTGATTTAGCAGATGCTTATTTCAATCTTTCATTCATAGAGCTCCTAAAAGAGAATTATGAATCTGGTCTAGAGAATTATGAGTTTAGATTTAAAAAAAAGAGCCCCTCTATTACTCATGGCAAGACAAAGCTCAAACGAATCCAGAATATAAACTTTAAAAAAGGCAGCAAGCTTTTAGTCGTTAGTGAGCAAGGTTTAGGCGATACGCTTCAATATATGCGCTATATACCTTATTTACGACGACAAGGGCTCGCTATTGCATTTTCTGCTCAGAAGAAACTACATACTTTAATCA
Organism: uncultured Prochlorococcus sp.; assembly: GCA_902634795.1. Classification (GTDB taxonomy): domain Bacteria; phylum Cyanobacteriota; class Cyanobacteriia; order PCC-6307; family Cyanobiaceae; genus Prochlorococcus_B. The sequence goes on from CACPLK010000020.1 coordinate 602, forward strand.
AATCATCAGGTATTGAGCAACAACCATTGAATCCAGAACAGGTAAGCCAAATTTCAGAAGGTCAATGGATACCACTATTATCTTTGCCTAGATCTCTGCAAGTAAATCCAAAAAATCCAATCATTTCCGAACCATATATCTTTTCGTCAACTGAACTCAAAGAAAAGTGGAGAAATATCTTATCTAAAGAACAAAGACCAATCGTTGGTATTAATTGGCAAGGAAATCTGGATACGGAAAAGCGTTGTTATCAAGGACGATCAATTCCTTTAGAAGAATTTTCAAGGCTGACTATTAATAATCAAATCACTATGCTTTCTCTCCAAAAGGGATTTGGCTCAGAGCAATTAGATCATTGCTCATTTAAAAATAAGTTTGTTGAATGCCAACCACATATTGATAAGACTTGGGATTTTCTTGAAAATGCTGCCATTATTGAGAACTGTGATTTAATCATTACTTGTGACACTTCTATTGCTCATCTGGCTGGAGGGATGGGGAAAGCAGTTTGGTTACTTCTCAGAGATATCCCTTTTTGGACTTGGGGACTGAAAGGGGAAAGTACATTTTGGTATCCATCGATGAGATTATTCCGACAAAAAGAACGACATAATTGGAATGAAGTGATGGAAAGAGTGTCAATTGCATTTCGCTCTTTCGAAGATGTAGAACATAATTTCATCTAATATTTCTGATCTCTGTGTCGATGATTGTGGAGAGGACAAGTTAATTGAAGTAGCTACATATACGAAGACGAATCAAGCTCGGCTTAGAGGTCTTCATAACCCTGCATAAGACGTGGTACTTGCTTCGATTATAAGGGCTTGCCAGGGCTATGGGGGGGATAATAGTCCTGGCTTATACGTTTTAGAAAGAGAAAAAATCTTCGGTTTGTCTTTGCTGAACCTGTAAAAAATTATTATTTTTGAAACTATTGTTAGTTGATAATAAGGGATCAACGTAACTGATTTTTTTTATTTTAGTTTGAGATTGATTTGATGATTTTATTTGAGCCATTGATAATAAAGATTTAGTCGATTGATTTTCTGTCTTGATATTTACCTGACTAGTGTTCACTCCTTTATATGAATTTTGGATAGATTGGATCCTTAAAAGACTTGATCCTCCTATGGCTACAATAGCCAAACTACCAATCCCCCAAAATTTTGAAGGTGGTATGAAATTTAGTTTTTTAAAATTTGGTTTTTCTGATTTTTCTTGATTCACTGTTGCTGACTCAAGAGTTAATTGATCTTCTAAATTTTCTTTGACTAATTCAAGATGTAAACCATCGTCTACTTTTTCAACAAATTGATTTGTTTGATTGTCGAGGATGTTGTGAAAGTAATAACCTATTAATGTAAAGACAATTAATAGAAAAAGTATCAATATGGCATCTGTAGGAATTGAAATTGTACTAGCATCCGTCAACTCAAGCTCAGTGATTCCAAGGGACATTTAAAATCTATAACTGCTATATATTAAAACTACCTCTAAAAAATATGGCTAGATTTCTTTACTTATCTATTTAATTTCAATGCGTATAAATACTGGCTATACAATTTGAAAGCGTGATTAGTTTGTGCCCATTACTTTTATTTGATTACCAGCATCACAGAATTTCATAAACTCCTTTTCATCTTCATCTGTAAATGTTTCGACTTTTCTTGCATACACGGCATCTGCATTTAAGTCTTCGATCATTTCATAACCGAAGAACTCTAATAATTCCTCTTGATTGTTAAAGCATCGATCACTCCATTCATAATTTTTGTTCCCCTTCGCATTTTCATACTCATAGCACTCATAAAAATAATCAGTTCTATATCGCTCTACTAATGCAAACTTTTGTTGCTCTTCCTCTGGGAGTTTGTCGTAAATTCGCCACCCAATTATCAAGACTGGCATACGTCTGTATCTTCAACTTTTTTATTCCACTCCTGAAAACTTGAACTGAAATCGGGAGAAGGTTTTCCTCGAAAGCCTTTTAACTTTTTCCATCTGATGTAGAGAGCGCCAAGCAACCAACTTTTAGTTAATGACTTTGCACCATTCTTTAATTGGTTCTCATGTTTCTTATTGAACTTTTCTGAATCAAGAAGTTCTTTTTTCCAATCTATTTTTTCAATCATTGACTTTTGCTCTCAACTTGTAGAAGGTTTCTTCACAGCGACAAGAAATACCAATGTAGTGAGATGGGAAAGACTTCATTCAAGGAGAAATTACGATCATCACGGGATGACCACCTTTGATGTAAGAGACAACCTCTTTGTTTTTTTGTCTATGAAATGTGGAGGAAGACTCATGTTGCCACCTATTCATTTCATCAATACCTTTCTATTAACCACTCTGCAAAAGGGATTTCTTGATTTTGCGACCTTGTCAGCATCCTCAAATTTATCTACATGAACTATTTCTTTGATGACCATCCCTCCCACGAAACACGACACTTCAACTTTCATTGTTGACCTCCTCCCAGTCGGGAATGAAGACTTCATCTTTAATTGATAGCTATATGAAACCCCACTCTCTTTCGTTGTGCAATAGAGTATCAAATCAATGATCATGCTGTATTGATACTGTTGTTATGTTTGAAATCTTAATTACGTTTCTTCTCAAAAGTGTGACATAAGTGTGATGTTGTTATTTGATCGTCTAGAAGTGAACCTTGGGTCATGTCTAGAAAGAAATCAATTCATTCAACTAAAACTTGACTTTAATTCTTGTCTGAGTAGTTAAAGTTGTTATTCTGCTTTCATTAGTTCTAAAATGATGTGGTATATGTATAAATGATTCTTTTTGAAGTGTAGTTGAGGAGGAATATCATTCTTCTTATTTTGTGTGCCTTTGCTTCAGATCTTCACTTCATCTAGCTCTGGGAAAAGCATGTTGATATAAGCCATTATTATCACAACTAATGGAGGCATATTAGTCTTGTCTTCTTTTGTTAGATGCTTAATCTCTGATAAGAATCCCTTAGCTTCTTGCTTGCTAATTTTGTATTCTGGGTTTTTTTCTACTTGGTCAACAAGAGATTGGATTTGATTAGAAGAATCCATTAACTAGTGTATTGTTTCTTTACCAATAAAACGAATGAGATATTTGACTACAAGCAGTGATTAAGAAAACTTATTATCTCTTTAAATCAGAGCTTAGGCTTTCATGATTTAAGATATATAGTCCCTGGGCTACACGTCTGATCCAGCATGAATTGTTGATGAATTCCTGCAAGCATAAAGGATTTCTTCAATTATTCCTCAGCCAGCATTTGTCTGGCCGTATTTAAGTGTCAATAATCTATTTTTGATTGTCTGTTCCTTTTTACTTCACCTCGTTTCTTCTTTGACTCAACTCTCTTCTGCTGTGATGATCGTGACGGGATGGTTTTTCTTCTCGTCTTTGGATGTGGTTTTAAAAGCTCTCGTAAGGTTGAAGCAAGTTTACTCAAAGCTAATTGTCTGTTTTGATATTGGGTTCTCTTATCTTGAACAGCTATACAAATAGAACCTTTGATGAGCTTGATTTCATCCTTAATTGAGATTAAATGTTTCTGGTATGGAGTTAAAGTTTTTGATTCAGATACGTTAAATATAACTTCAGCTCGAGTGTCTGTCTTATTGACGTTCTGTCCGCCTGCTCCTGATGATCTAGAGAATCTCCACTTTATTTCGTTGGCTGGTATTTCAAGCTTACTATTAATCCTTAGATTCATTTGTCTTCTTTAACCAGCCAATCGAAGTGAGCTCATTTCTAGAGGATTCTTCTTTCTTGGTTCTTTTCTCTCATTTTGAGAGAAAAACAGAAATGAATCAGTATTGGTTACTTCTGGACATTTTTTATTGGGACCACATGCAAATAAATATGTTTCACCATTAACACTCGCATTTGGAAGTTTTATACAAATAGCTCCGAAGTTCTTTTCAAGTAATGTCCATAATTTTTTTTTATCTATACATTCTTGCAAGAGATCGTTGAGTTTATTTTCACTACTTACTCCTTTCATATTTATAGCAAAATAACGATTAACGAAAATCTCCTTAGCCTTAGTCTCAGACTCTTTGCTAAGTATTTGTGTCATATAATGGCAGTCATCAAGAATATATTCTTGACTATCTAATTTAGACAGTACCCATCCAATATCTTTCTCACTCACTCCTCTTTCACTAAGAATAAATTCGAAGGAGCGTTCTGGAGTAGTACCTTTCCCCATTTAAAGGTTCCACAAATTTGTAATCGATTATGACATATAAAACTAATATTTGTATCTGTTTTCTCTCTTCACTTTATAGGTACAATGCCCACAATAATTTTGTCAAAATGTCAGGAGCTATTAGACAATAGTTTCAATTAGGAGTTGAAAATTCGATACTCTGGACTTGTAAACCAAGTTTTTTCGTTTGGACTTATGATGATAAAGAGATTTGCTTGTTGCATGAAGGTGAAGTTACTGTCTCTAATTATGGAAGAGAACCTGTGAAATTTGATGAAGGTGGTTTAGTTGTCTTATCAGTAGGTATGAACTGTAAATGAGATATTCATAAACTAGTCCATAAGCATTCTCGTTTTGTTGATTAAACTAAGTAAACCTTTGCAAATTCTATGAAAAACATTTCTAAAGTTATTGCCATTGGTATAGTTGCAATTTTTGTCCTTTCTGCTTTTGCAGGATTGTTTGGAACACTTTTATTCAGCTAATTAATTTTCTCATGACTTATAAAATTATCAGGTATGATAAAGAATCTGATGATATTACTGAACAATCATTTAATAGCTACGATGAGGCTTACGATTTATTAGAAAAAATATATTCTGATGTTTGTTGTTCTGATGCTGATTATGGTGACCGTCCCTATTATGAAATTATTGACTTAGAACAATGAAACTTATAGAGAGTCATAACCTAGTCATTTCGTGGTATCAAAATAAGTTAGGTCTGAGTGAGTGTGGATTACTTTGGCTTGTCTTTTTTAAAGGAGTCTTTGCTGCTCTTTTTTTGAAAGACTAATTTTAATTAGATGTTTGATCAAGAAGCTTTGTTGGAATATTTAAGTTCACCTGAGGGAGGCAACCAAATTGTTATTGGAATTATTTTTTTGGGCGCTATCAATGCAATTTTTATAACTTATAGTGTTAGAAGTACTTATGGAGTTGCAAAAAAAGAAAAGGAAAAACTCAAAATCCAACAAGCAAAAATCGATAAATTATCCCCTAAACAGGAATAGAGTATATATTTCTTTTAAAACTATGAACTAAAGCATCTAGTGCTAGGAGGCTGAAAATTGTACGCGTTATATAATTCCCAGTGTTGTTTATGCAGAATATCTTTTCATTGATAGGTTGATGCTTTTGTTTATGATTGGACTTGCAGTTTGGTTATTGTGTAATTGGACTGGCGAACAAAAGATTTTGGTGATATACCAATTACATTTATAAGGATGGATAAGTGAAAATAATCTTTTTGATTGCTATTTTTGGTTGTCTTACTTTTCCTAGTATGCGTATCACTCTTGCCACTTTCTTAGAAGCTTCATCTGATTATCTATATGATTCAGCAAAGACGGAAAAAACTTTTATTCCTTATTGGCTAAAGAAACTTAGGAATGACTAATTATTTATTTCTATGACTGTCATATCTTATTGAATCTTATTTATAGTTAGATCAATTCTATTCAATTCTTATAAGACTGTTGATCGTCTCTCATGCAGGAGTTGAGAATATACTCAAGGTATTTGTCTATGTCTTCTTCGCACTTGGCTTTCTCGAAGATTGAGAAAATGACCTTATTACGTTGGTGGGTGTATTTGAGATGGACTCTTCATCAATTTTGTAGCTATTAAAACAACAGCTAGTGGTCCAGATTGTGAAAGTATATCAACTAAAAAAGGGTAGTTAATCTCTATCTATTTTTGCAGTACTCCTATAGGAATTGCTTTGCTTCTAAATCACTTGCATTGACTTGCATATATTTCATAAGTACATATAAAGCTTTTTTCAATTAGCTGTTCTTGAATATTTATATATTTTTCGAAACTTCTGTGACTTTACTTCCATGGTAAGTAATGCTCTTGATTAATAGCGTTGAATCAGTCATTAAGCAATTGTCAAGGTGTTCATATCAACTTGTTGATGAGTTCATTTCCCAAACCCACGTTAAAGTTGTCTAAATTATTCATCCAATACAAGTGGATAATAGACAAGACATTGAAGAATTAATAGCTGATTCTATGACAGGTCTGATGATCCGCGCAGAAAGACTGAATGAATTCGAACAATTAGCTATTAGTGAAGAGTTTAGAGAGTGGTTGCATGAGGGTGTAAGACTTGATGATGTCTTAAAATTAGTGGTTATAAAAAAATAAAAAATATAAAGGGAGATTTATGCCGCAATTTTATCAATATCTAATAGTTTAGCGATATCACTATCTACAGCATCTCCTTCTTCTTTACGTTTGACGAATTTATCAAAGTCAATGACATTAAAACTTTTTCGTTTTAGTTCAGCACTTTTATTTAAGTATTCAAGTGAGACTAAAAATACAGGTATAACGCAGAATGGAATAACTAAGATGTAGAATTCAAGCGGCATTTGAATTGATCAATATAAATTAAGTTTTACTTATGCAGTCAATGATTGCAATAGATGGAGATACTAATTTGCTGCTTTCCTTATATGTTATTAGTTTAAGTAATTGAATGATTTATCTAATGGTAGATCAGTTTTCTGAAGCAGAACCAATACTGAGTTCTTAGTTGATCATTTGTTTCGGAGCTTTTTATGCAGCTTGATCTTTCAGGCGACCATATCGACATCTCATTATGTCTATGACTTGATCTTTTGTACTCCAGCTTTTAATTCGATCCTTAATAGTAAGTAGTTGAGATTCAGTGAGTTCAAGACGTGCTTTTTCTAAATTTGTCATTTACTTAAATACTTGTGGCAGTGATGATAATGATTTGCAGGCAGAGCAAACAGCAAAGGGTAACCATGGAGCCTCAAACATATGGTTGGATGAATCGATTTTCACATGTCTACATAGCTTGTCAATTACTTTCTTGAATGAATAATCATCTGATCAACATTTCATGGATAATCACAAACTCATCAGTTCTATAACCTTACTCTTAAGATTCAATGTAAGAGCTGGCTTAAACTTTTTTTTTCCAGCAATCTATATTGTTTATGCAACTTTTGAATCTTCTTGTTCATTTACTTCTGTACTGACCTTGGAATACTTCCTACCAATTTTGTATTGCCGATGAAATAAATTTAACTGGTTACTATCATCATTAGGAGTTTTAGTTTCTATTTCTGCTATTGGTTTAGTCATTTGACTCCATACAAAAAGCATCGCAAGTGCAGATACAAGTAATGGAAGATACGCTTTAATTAAGCTAACGACTACTAGAGTCGTTAGAAAACAAAGAGAAAAGAGAGTCCATTTATGAATTTTACTATTTTCTAGCTTTTTCTTTTTTGATTTAGAAGAAGGAATGATTGGTAGATCAAGAGTCATTCGTTATTGAGTTGTGGATGTATTGGATTAGAGGATGTAATAATTGTTTGATCTATTGTAAAAATATTTATTTTCAAATCAGCTTTATTTGATAGATATTTTACTATTCGATTTGCATAGCTTAAAATCTTTGGACCGTTTTGATATCGGTGATAAGGTGTTTGATAATGACACAGATTCTATCTTAACTAGATGATTTTTAACAAATTCCACCGTGCTTGTAAATGTTTCTGAATGAATCGCTCATAGACTTGAACAGTTTTCTAGTTGTCTACACGCTTTATTAGCTGCACTTTTGTTGATCTATGTATTGCTGAAAAGCCTTTGCTTTTCTCTATAAGTAACTTCCCTCTGGTTTTGTATTCATAAATATGATAAATAATTTTAGTAGATCATTTTTTATATGGTGGTTGCTACTTATTTAAGGGATCAGAAAAATAAAATTTAATCTAAATAAATATCATCAAGTTACAAAGAAAATTGAATTTAAACATTGATTTGTTCATGAAAAGGCAACTTCAAAGTGTCATAGAGAAACAACTAAAACAAAACTTGTGAGAGCTAATATTAATCAATTAATGAAAGTATCTAAAATCCCTCTTGAAATCTGAGGAATACCTACGCTAAAAATTGATATCTTCTCGCAATTCTCTTCTAAAATATTCGATAAATCTTATAAGAAAAATATTGATTGGACTAGGGGTAGATTCTCTGGCAAAATTAAACAAACCTGAGTACCAAAAGGTCACAGAATTGAGAAGGTTTTTATCACATCAAAAAGAAATATAATCTCTGTTAAAAGAACTGAGTTAGGTTTACTGCTTAGATGGCAATAATAAAGATGAACCCCTGGCCAAGTTTATTCTTATATGTCTGGAACAGGCATATCATACGAGTTGTTAGTAAATAATATTGACTACTTAATTTCGCATTTGAGTTCCGCTAGCGCTTCATTAGGCAGGCTAAGAAAGGTATCTAAAATTTTATTACCAGTTTTCGGGATTATTGCAATACCTACCAGCTTTGTTGTGCCATCATTTTGAAGAATAAGACCCTCTCCTTCATGTAATTTACCTTTTACTTTTCCTGTTTTGAGGTGTGTTTTTACTATTAACTCAGGAAATTTAAGTATGACTCCAATGCTAAAAAGAAATTTGGATTCAAAATTCAATAACACTTCTCCGGAATTCTGATTGATAGTTCCCTCTAGATGATCCATAGACATTTCAATCATGAAACCCGGAGGCAATGGAAGAGATAAAAATCTTGTTGTTTTTGAAGTCAGAGGAGGAATGGAAAATGTTTTAGATGAAAAGCTTATATGTAGGAGATTATTTTTTTGATTTGGAAGTAATGTCGCTTTGCCTCCTCCTCCATAAGCATTGTAGTTAAATGCTGGATATTTACCAATTTTTAATCGACATCCCTCTAAACTCTTTAGCTGCATAGGATAATCTATAATTCTTTGTTCATATCGTATTAGAAATTAATTATTTTAACAAAGGTAGCGATAGCTAATCTTACTTATTTATAGCTTTTGAATAATAACGAGATTAATTTTCTAAGTATTTCTTTTTGCTGAATGTATTGCATAGATGCGAGCAAAGTCTTTTTTGATCCATTTCTCTAGAATATTAATTGGAGTTTAGATCAAGTTATCAACTATTTTGCTTTAATTATCATAAGAATAGTAATTGAGGTGAAAGTTTAAATTAAATCATTATGTTCATTTGGTCATTCCAGACATTATTATGCGCTTTGTAAATTATAATGGTGTATTAAATAGTACTATTGATGCCTGACAACTTAACTCCAGATTGGTCCTCAGAGTTTGAACACTATAAGAAACTTTCTAGAGAAGTAGTTTCAACTGAAGATATAATTAATTTTTTTAATCAGCATCAGAAAGCTTTTTATCTTGATACTTTTTCTTCAAGCTGGGGTAAAATGATGGAGGCATATGAAGTCAAAGAGAGTCTAAGTTCAGATCAATTAAATGAACTTGAAGAGATGCAATGGTCAGAAATGCCTGAATCATTAAAATTATTTGCTTATGATTTTTGTATCAAGAAAGGTTTTTGTTTTACTGGCACATCAAATTAATTTGATTAGATAATATTTTTCAAACTGTATATAAAGAGTAATTATGATGAATAATTTATAGTGTTTCTTAAGTAATCCTCAAAGTTGTTTGCTTAAGAATGTCACAAAAGATTAGTCGTTAAAATTTTTCTTTTCTTTTATCTTTTAATCTCTCTCGATTTGAAAGCCATGATTTAAAGTTTTCATTCTCTAATTTCTCGCTCCACTCTCTTGATGATATTGGAAGTTTTGTTTTTTTCTTTTGCTTTCTTTTACTAAACGTTAAATATAAATTTAGATAAGCTGCTATTACTAAAAGAAAAAGGAAAATGGTATTAATGGTCATATTTCTATAGTTTTCTTGTATCTAAATAAAGGATAATCAACTTTATCTAATAAGTATATAACTTAAAGAGGTTAAGTGATTTTTAAAGTAATAAGGGAGGTGGTAATTTATTTATACGAAACCAGTCATATCAGAAAACAGTATTTTATTTTCTAGAGATTCTGAAAAACCCAATAATACTTCATATCGTGTCTCTGCCCCACTGTTGAGTTGACCTAACCAATAGTTAAGTCCATTGCTATCCGGTAATCTTCCTAATACATTTTGATAGAGATTATTGAGGTAAGTGGTGTCTGTGACATTGTCTCCATAACGTTGTTTAAATTCATCTGAGACAATAAACGACGATGCTACTGCTCGCTCATCATCTATTCCCGAAATAAAATTCCCAATCCAATAACGTAGGCCATCTGGATCAGGTAGACGTTTAAATGAGGCATTATATAATCGAAACATTTTTCCCGAATCTGTATTTAAACCAGTAACTTGATCGAAGGTTGCTTTGATATCGCTTTTTAAATTCATATTCTTATCTTCAAATTTGAGAATAGATTCACCAGTTAACTCATCAATACCAGTAGCAGTCTCTACACCATAGTTATCATTACCTAAATCGTAAAATTTATATGTATCACTTTTCCCTGAATAAAATTTTTCTGACTGAAATCCTAAGGAATTTATTGCTTTAATTTCTTTACTTGTGACCAAAGCATTTTTATCAGCAAATTCGAGTTTCTCAATATTAGATAATGTATCTATTCCATCATTTGTCGATAAACGATTATCGGTAATGGTGACTATTTTATTAGCGATTGCAAAAGTGTAATCCGAAAAATTTCCCGAATAAGTCGCTATGTCATAGTCAGCCCCTCCATCAATTGTATCGTTTCCACCATTCCCTTGAAAAACATCATTTTCCAAGCCTCCCTCAAGAATATCTTTGTCATTTGTACCTTTGTGAACCTGCCCTTGAATATCCTTAACTGTGACTATTACGTATTGATTTGATTGGTTTCCATCTAAATCAGTAGCTGTAACAATGACATTAAAAATATTTGCGATCTGACTAGGTCTTTGATTAATTGTAGAAATTGTATGAAATGCAAAATAATTAGTACTTGTTATAACATTGCCCTGAACATTAATTAAAGGTAATTCGGGTATATTAAGCCCTACTTCGTTATAATTTACATTATATTTACTTTGATTATTTAATAACAGAGGATTCTGAATACTATCCCCTAATAGATGACCAAAAACACTAAATCCCTCATTTTGAGAATCAAGATTTTTATTATCAGACAAATTTATAAACCACTCAGATGTCGCACTATTTGGCTGCCCGGCAACTTTTGCCATTGCTATAGTACCCATCAAATTTGAATTACCAGGCTCATTTATTATTTCACCTTTTGAGCTAACTCTTAATGGATGACCATCTTTTTGATTTGATGATAAAGATGGCCAAGTATATCCACCACCCTGAATAATAAAATCAGAAACTAATCTATGAATTATAGTATTATCATATAAGCCTTCACTTACATATTTAATAAAGTTATTGCTAGTAACAGGTGTAGTTTTATTAGTTTGATTTCGCTTATTATAAACTTCTACAAAAAATTTAGCATTTACATTTTCATTTGAAAAGTTAGTATGAAATTGTAAAGCTGTTCCATTTAATTGTTGGATCGTTTCATAATCAGGAGCATTTTTAAAACTTAATTTTCCAGTCTCTTTATCAATCGTAAAAAGACTTTGCTCTCCACCACTTAAAGACCAAGAAACTGCCTCGTTAGCAGTAAAAGTATAAATTTCCTGATTATTTTCATTGGTAGAAGCATAAGTTAATTTTTCTCCCTCTATTCCAGAGGCACCTTGTATTAATGGCGCGGTCATTTTTGTTAACCTTTAATATTTGAAGAATAATTAGATCAAGTCATATTATAGCCATAAGAAAAAAACAAGTCATGTCAAAAAAAAATGTTTTAGGTACTGAACTTAAATCATGTAGTTGCACTCCTATGACTGGATGGTATCGAGATGGGTTATGTAGAACAGATATATCTGATCAAGGAATGCATACTGTTTGTGCTGTTATCACTGATCAGTTTCTTTCTTACAGTAAAGCTCAAGGTAATGATCTCTCTACACCTCAAATAGGATTTCCTGGTTTAAAAAAAGGCGATCATTGGTGTCTTTGTGCTCCTAGATGGAAACAAGCGTTTGAAGATGGAATGGCTCCTTTAATTGATCTTGAGGCAACAGAAGAGAGTACTTTGAAAATTATAGATCTTGTGACATTAAGAAAATTTTCACATGATAGATAATAAAAGAAAAGAGATAACTTTTTTTAAAATGATTTTTGCTGAGAATGAATAAATCTAAAAAATTTTAGAACGTATTTCATGACTCAAATAGACCACACATAGTGAGAAGAAGAAAAAAAGGGAAAGTCATGTAGATTAGGGAAAATATAGTCATAAGATATTTTAAGAAAACTCAAATTGATTCTAAAGTTGAATCCACTCAACTTGCAATTTAAATTTTCCAAGCTAGAAAGAATACAGTGGAGAATTAATTATGCTAACTACATCCTCTCGTCTACGAATACAAGAAATATTAACTAGGATGTCTTTGGGAAATCAAGTAACTCTTGAAGAAAGGATTTATATAAATAAATATGCATCAAAAAATCAAAACGTATCTAGTTGGCTTAGAAAAGCCTCACGTATTCAACGCAATCAACCAATTTCTAATTCAATAGATGAATTACTTAATGGACTGGATTTAAATTCAGAGGAACCCCATTCGACATATAATCCGAATTTAGATGATTTAGGAGAATGGTTTTCTGGGGCACCTTCATGGATTAGAAGAAGCTAGTTATTTAAATAAAGTAACAAATAAAACTTTATTTTTAGAAACCTTAATATTTAGCTTGAATATTCAAGCCGCCTCGTTTTTTTCTTTCTTTTCCAGCTTCAATAAATCAATAACATTAGAGCTGATAGGTTGAAAGTCTTCATCCTGAGCCGAAGCAATAGAATCTTTCATTAAAAGTTTTACTAGAGCAGTGATTGAAGAAGTAAGCAGCTTAAAGCTCTCAAAAATATTTCCTAGCTCTTTAGTAATCTCATCTTGATGCTTACCTTTACTCATTAATGTTGAGAAAGTCCAACCAGCTAGGCCTAAAGCAAGCAGAAAAACAACCGTAATCATAGTAAAAATTAATACAAATCATGTATATCTACTACTGGTAAATAAAGCAAGGCAAGGAACATAAATTCTTTGAAAATTTGATAAATCTAAAATATGTTTGATCCTCCAGAATGTTTTGTAAATCTGTTCATAATCAACGAAAAATTCTAAACAAGTCAGCTTCAGTTCAACAATTTGACCAACCTGATTGCACTATTCATGGCTGATTCTACTCCTTCACAACAATTGAAATCAAACCAATCTCCACAAAAACCAATTTTACTACTTGAAGACCACTGTAATTCCTTTGGTAAGAAGTGATTAATAGGTTGAGAAGCTCTCCAGTCCATTTGATTGATAAGTCTCGCTTTTGAAAACAAATCGAAAAATATTCGATATTTTATAAATAGTGATGTCAAGGATTTAATGATATTATCAATATTAATCTCAGGAATAGTATTTATATAAGTGCAGTGTAAGATAATAATCATCGATCCATCGGATTGTATTTGAAAAATAAGTCTTTCAAAATTTAAATTCTCTCTAATTACACTTGAGAATAATACTTGTAAATATTTATGCTTAAAGTTTTGAACTGTTAATAAGCTTGAAACATACAAAATATAAATCTTTCGCTTCTTATAAGTTATTTTACTTGTTTCTCTTAACACAGAATCTACGACTATATCTTTGCCTGGAGTAAAAGCATCTCTAAGTGGCAAAGAGTTAGTCTCAAGGATTTCCAAACATCTTGGGTGCGCTATTAAAGAACTTGATAAAATTAGATTGCTAGATTTCATCAACCTTTCATTATTAACTTTTATTTCCCATAAATTATTTATACGTTTAATTGATTTAGTGACTGATTGAAATGAAAAATTTATTTTTTTTGGGTTAATAGATTGATTAATTATTTCCTTACAAAAATTGCTCATAAAAGGTAGACTCCTGTATATTTTATAATTAGTAAACCCATTTTTCAAAACTCCTAATTCATTAATTATTAAAATATCTTTTGAGATATCTACTAATTTTTTTGACTTAATTAATGGTGATATTATTGAAAGTATGTCTTTAGAAACATCTTGACTAAGATTAATAGATGGTAAACCATGATCAAATTCAAGAATTTTATTTTTTCGTGATCTTCTCGTTGTGGCTCTTCCACCTATTCTCCTTCCATGCTCAACTAATAATATAGAAACATCAGAAAACCTTTTATTAAGAAGTGAAGCAAATGTACAAGCAGATATGCCTGCACCTATAATGATAAAATCATAATTATTCTTCATTAATTTGGTAAGTATAAATCGCGATTACTTGCAATTTCTCCTTCTTCTTTAAAGAAATCTCGTAAGCTATTCTCTTCATCATTAGTCATATAATTACCACAATCTTTCCGAATTTTTTCTACTGTAAATTCCCAAAGGTCTTCTACAAAATCTTTATCTTCAGGAAAAGCTACAAATTTTAAATAAGTATTATTTAAGGCAAACTCGCTTGAAGATTCTGAGGAAAATCCCTCTTCCTTTGCTTCGCAAAACTTGCTTGCGAATCTCTTTCCCACTGCATTTTGAGCTGTTGTTAAATCTAACTCAACAGCTTGTACAAATGGTGAATACAAGAAAGAAATCAAAAATAATACTAAAATGATTATTGACAAAGATTCTTTTTTAATTAATTTAATTATATTCATCAAATAATTACAAATTAATTTTTCTAGAATCAAAGAAAAGCTAATAAAATAAACATTTATTAGTGATTAATAGCTAAATGATAGTGTTCTTCTACATCATTATATGTGAAAATCAAAAAAGTGAGTGCCAATGATTTAAATCAGCAAACTATCATTTTATAAGGTAATCATATGAATTACTATTTTGTACAGGTATTAGTAGAGTTAATACGTATTGTAAAAGTGAAAGGTGCTTTAACTTGTACTAATATTGATAGATATACATCGTATTTTAGTCTTTTTCCCTACTTAAACACCTGCAAGAGTTGCAAGGCGTCGTGAGTGTAGTACACTAGTATTACTGCTCTATTGATTCAAGTGGGAATTCTTGCTGTTCTTTTGTTTCTTCAAAGTTTTCTTTTGATTACTTCAAGTATTGCTTCATCTCGGTTTTCTATTTAAATGTTTCTGATCATATGAAATTTTGCTTATAAATAAAATCGTTGGGCATTCCACTATAGTTGAGTTTATATGAATAGTTAAGGTTTCTTTTAATTCTTTTATAAACTCTGGTGCAGAACGCTTGAATGGTCTGATAGCTATGGATGGTAGTTATAGTTATAGGAGCTCATGCAATTAACGGACAAATAATACCAAGAATTTTTTAGTTATGTCATTGTTGTATTTATGAAATCCTATCATTAGCTGGATAATAATTTTGATTTGTTTCTTTTGGGCTGTCTAATGTAAGAGCATTCTTTCCGTCAGAGTCTGATCCAACCATAACTCCTAACCATTGGAAATAAGATAATAAAAGCAATTCCAACAATTTGAACTGTAGATACTCTGATTGATAATAACTACCCTATTATTAATTTATTCTTGTGAGTCAAGTTAGGAATATTTTTTAGCGAATAACTATTCTTAATGAGTAACAGTGAGTAATTCCTACTCTTTTTATTTTTTATATGAGTAGCTGACTCTGATTTTTTGGTCATGTCTCATGTCTATTGCCTTTTGATATAGTTCCCCCTTTCGCAAGGATTTATGATTCCATGCAATCAATATCAAATCTTTATTTTTTAGAATATTGTGACTAATTTTACCGACATAGATGATTTTTTGGTTATTATTTATGTATGTTTCTTTCAGGAGGTGATCCATTGTCGCATCTACCAATCGGTCAAGAGTCAATGGCAATGAATAATATTTTTCGTTCTATTACTCCTGCCTTGAAGGGTTTTATTATTAATAGATTTATATAGTTATTTTTATCTATTAATTATTAAGCCAGCTACATAGTAGCTGGCTTTTTTTTATTTTCTTTCCCTATATTGATCTGTGTACAATGATTATATATGCCATTCATTTGTCTATTGCCTCTTGAAATTTATTTTAAAAAGGTTAGGCTGATATCATCTAAAGTTATGCTCTTATCTCTATGTCTAATGAAGAAAAAATTGAAGTTGCAGAACAAAGGATAATTGAGTTGAAAACTTTAATTAATCACTGGAAGACAAGTGACATTTCATCAAGAAGAGCTACTGTTGATTTTGTCGAAGCAATCCTTGCCGATAGACAAAGGACTAAAGCAGCCTAAGTGGTTACAATCTGTTAGTTACAAATAAATTACTTTATTTAGGTATTATTTACAGCTCTTTGTATTAGATACAACTAGAAAGATTAATGATAATAAAATTTACATTAAAAAATTAGAAATTTACTATAATAATAAATATTTTTAATTGATAAAGCAATGAAACTTAGTCTTCATTTAAATTGGAAAGAATATTTTTGGAATAGTTTAAATCAACTGACAAATAGCTTTAGTAATTTAACAGTTAATAATCTTGGTAATGGATATATTAAGTGCTTTTGGGAAATTAGTCCTATTGATAATTATAGAATTGAGTTTAGTAAAAGTTGTTTTTGTGCTATCAGATTATTTGATATTAGTAACACTAGAAATAAGAATCTTTCAACTTGTATTATGAAGGAGATTCAGGTAAGTAAGTTTCAATCTTCTATTACATTTCCTATCCCTATAAACAAAGGGATGTATTATTTTGAGTTTGGCTATCGTAAGAAAAATGGTCAGTGGAGAAAGCTTGCATATCAAAACCTAAACTTGGGCTATAGGATCAAAAAAGTAATTCAAAGTTTTGATAATGATAATTGGTTTGGTTCTAAAATTAGAAATAATGATCTTATTTTTCATGAGAAAGCTTATCAACTTTCCCTAAATGCACCTATTGGCGGTTCTGAGAAGATCTCTTCTGAAAAAGAAAATATTTAATCTTTGAATTTTATTTATGAATTTAACTTATTTTTTATTAAACTTTTGCAATTATTTATTTTATTACTTTAAGATTTAAAATAAAAAGAAGTACTATCTAGGAAGTATGAAGAAAGAACCATCACTTCTAAAAACTTTAAAAATTCAAGGTTTTAGTAATATTGATATTGATCAGATTTTTAATTACTTAGAAACTTTAGACTACAATCTCAAAAAAACTAGATTTATTGGTCAAATAATTTCTAAAAATGAAAGGTTAGCAAAATATTTTTTTTTACGAGAAAAATTGGAAATTGAAAGTAATTCTTTAGATAAGACTTTTCATATCAATGAGATCCTAGATCAATGTATAGATTGGAGCGAGTTTTGGCGATTACTTGTTGTTAAAAAAGGCTTTTGCTGTATTCGTTTATCTGGAGAGTTGAGTAGTAAAGCTAGATTTATTTTTTTTTCGGGTCCAAATATCCTTTCAGGACCTTCTGCAGAATTATACGATTCTATTTATGAAAATTATTGATCTAATGTTTTCTAATTGATAATAATTGTTAGTTTCTTACTCGTCCTTTGTATCAATTCAGATGATCTTCGTTTTTTCTATTTTTTTGTTTTAGGCTTACGGAAGCTTAAAGTTTATTTTGTCTACCTATTTAATTACAGGTGCCAATAGAGGCATTGGTTTAGAACTTGTCCGACAATTTAAAGATAGAGGAGAAGATGTCATTGCTACTTGTAGGTCTTCTTCTCCTGAATTGAATTCTTTATCAGTACGAGTAGAGACAAATATTGATATCACCTCAGGAGACTCGGTTATTAAACTTAGACAAAATTTAAATGATACTAGAGTGGATGTTTTGATTCAAAATGCTGGAATTGCAGAATCTAATTCTCTTTCTACCTTAGATCCGCAAAGTATCGTGCATCAATTTGAGGTAAATGCCTTAAGTCCTCTGTGTTTCGTACAAACGATGCTTGGTCAGTTAAATAAATCTGCCAAAATAGCTTTAATTAGTAGTCGTATGGGTTCAATAGAGGATAACAGTTCTGGTGGTTCCTATGGATATAGGATGTCAAAAGTTGCCTTATGTATGGCCGGTAAATCTTTATCGGTGGATTTAAAGCCTAGAGGTATTTCGGTAGCAATTTTACATCCGGGTTTAGTCAGCACTCGAATGACAGGATTTACTTCTAATGGTATTCAACCTCAAGAATCAGTTAAAGGATTGATTCAAAGAATTGATGAACTTACACTTGAAAATACAGGTACCTTTTGGCATTCAAATGGCAATATCTTACCTTGGTGAAAGATTTTGTCTGTAACTTGCTTTGACTAGATTGAGTTTATATATTTGAAAATACAAGACTTTTTACATTCACTTTTTACATTCATTTTTTACTAAAATTTATACTCTACCTAAGGTTTTTCTTAACTTTTTCACAAAGCTAATACCAACGCCAGGTATAGTTAAAAGCTCTTCGTCAGATGCAGAAATAATTGATTCTGGTGTCATATATCCAGCGTCATAGAAATTATTGCAGTTTTTTGTTCCAATGCCTGGTATAGATGTAAGGTTTTCACATCTATCTGATAATTCTCTTTTTTGTTTTTTGAAAATACTTAAAACACTTGTTTTTGTATTTAATAAAAATCTTTTAATAAACATTTCTTTTCGAATGTCTATTATTAATATGCATTAGAAAAATATTCTTGCAAGCATGAATATTTTATTATGGTGATTAAATTACTAATTATGGTATAAAAATGTATTTAAAAATACAAAATAATTTCATAAATATATGTTTTGCTTATGTTCTAGGAACGAAATTATTAGTATTACTTGATTGATCTTCTCATTGCTACTTGACTTTGTAATGAGATCTTGCAAATTATTTTTAGATGTGAATCCCTTCCTTTGTTCATAACTGTATGTGGTCAAAAAGGTGGAGTAGCTAAAACTTGTACTTCAATCCATCTAGCAAGTGTATGGTCTTCTCAAGGAAAAAATGTTTGTCTAGTTGATGCTGATAGAAATCGATCGGCTCTTGCTTACGGATCAAGAGGTAGTCTTAAATTTAATATTGTACCTGTAGAGGCAGCCGCTAAAGCAACAAGATTCTCAGAAATTGTTATCACTGATGGTCAAGCAAGTACTGATGAAGAAGAATTGAAACATTTAGCAGCTGGATCCGATCTTGTCCTTTTACCTACAGCACCAAAAGCAAGGTCGGTTGAATTAACCGTAGAGTTAGCATCTTTACTCAAACATTTAGATATTCCGCATGCAGTTTTATTAGTCAAGGTTGACTTCCGCCAAAGACGGATTGCAAATGAAGCAAGAGAAGCATTAGAAAAATTTGATTTAACTGTATTAGATGGTGATATTCCT
>CACPLK010000021.1 GCA_902634795.1 uncultured Prochlorococcus sp.
TAATCCCACCAAGATGTTTAATAATTAAACTTGCATATAAAGATATGAACCCATTGAATCCTTCATTAGATGGAATAAAAGAAAATCTTTTAACTTTATTAGCTCAAAAAGCTTATAGGTTTGGCGATTTCTCTTTGGCTTCCGGGAAAAAAAGTTTTCATTACGTCAATTGCAAGCCAGTCTCTCTTTCAGGTACAGGTCTCGTATCAATAAGTTCACTATTCCTCAAACAATTGAATGAAAATGATAGTGCTGTAGCTGGATTGACTTTGGGTGCTGACCCTCTTGTTAGTGGCGTTGTAATGTTGGCTGCTCAATCAGGTATTAATTTAAGCGGTTTAATAGTAAGGAAAGAAGCTAAAGGTCATGGAACTGGAGCATGGTTAGAGGGACCTTTGCCTCCAAAGGGTTCTATAATTACTGTCCTTGAGGATGTTGTGACTACTGGGGGCTCTTCTTTAAAAGCTGTTGAACAACTTAGAAATCAAGGGTATTTAGTTAACCAAGTACTAGCAATAGTCGATAGAGAAGAAGGAGGCTTAGATGCCATGTCTAAGGCTGATTTAGATTTAAATAGTCTTTTCTTTTTAAAAGAGATTGTTGAAAGAGCTAAAAACCTTTAATGAAAGAAACTAAAGCATTGACGTGGGATGAAACATTCCCTTCATTACTTCTAAAAGGGGAGGGCATTGCTGCTTTTTTACATGGTCAAACGACTGCAGATATTTTTGCTCAAAAACAACTAGAAAGGATTTTCTTGAGCTGTTGGTTATCAACTAAAGGAAGTGTAAAAGCTTTATTAGAAATTCGAATTTCAAATAATATGGCTGAAATAATTATATTAGGTGGTGACATTAATTCTATAATTGATGGATTTGAAGCAGTAATATTTCCAGCCGATAAAGTTAAGTTAGAAGTTCATGAACCAATAAGAAGAATACAAAAAATAAATTACTATCAATCATGGAAGGAGTTGACTCCTATTTGGATAAGTAATAGTGATTTAATTAAAAATGAAATTTCTGACCATACTAAAGCATCAAAAGAAGAGTTAGAAGTATGGAAAATAAGACAAGGAATACCTGGATTTTATAGTGAGATAAATGGAGAGACAAATCCCTATGAATTGGGATTAGGAGATATTATAAAGCATGATAAAGGTTGTTATTTAGGGCAAGAAGCAATTGCAAGATTTTTTAGATCTAAATCTTTAAAATATCAACTTCGTTATTGGGAAGCTTTTCGGGAAGCTGGTAATTTCTCTATAGGTGAAAAATTTGTGAATACTAATCAAATTAATGAATTTAAAAAAAATGTAGGGGTTATTACATCTTCAATGAGAATCAAAGAGGATCTTCATGCTGGACTTGCTTTAATCAAAAACAATTTTATTGATAAAGATATTTGTTTTTCTGAAAAAGACGAAGCTATAAATTTTAAGAAGCCAATCTCTTTTGCTGTTCCTTTTTAATCTATTTAAATATTTTTCACTCTTTATCTATTAGCCACTTTGCGATCATTAAGGTAGCAATACAATCATCACGGTTATATTTAAAGATTGAATTCAGATTTTTTGAGTAAATATTATTTCGTTTACGCGATTTTTTCCATTGTCTCCACCATAAAAGAGCTCTTGCACCATCCGTATTGGCTTGTCCCCATTCGAATCCTATAAATTCTGCAACTGATTTAAGCCCATAATTCCTTACAGGCAGACACCAGGATTCTCTTGTTAATAAATGTATATCAATAAATCTTTTTTGCAATGCATCAATTTCATGAGAACTAGCACCTTGTCGTAAGCCTAGTTTTAGTAAAGAAATGGGTTCTGTTTCACCATAATGGAGTATTGGGAGGCCTTTATAATGATTTAATTTTCTTTTTATTCTTTCCCATAGTGAACTTTCTGTATTCTTTTCAAGATTAAGTAATGGTGAGTATTTAATTTCTTTATAATTTATTTTATTAGATATCTTGTTTGGTATTCGAATAAAACCGTGTAAAAAATCATGTTTAATATCTGGGTCGGACTCGATATCGTAAATCAATAAACCTTTGGCTTCTTTTAGATTATTTAGAGCGATTCTTGGATGTAGCTTTATGGCCTTATTTGTTAATTGAGATTGCGACTGTAAAATAATTTGTTTGGAAATATCACTATGTTGTTTCCCAAAGCTCTCAAGTTTTTCCTTTAATTTATAATGCTTGATTTTTGCTAAATCATCCATATTATTTATACCAATTTTGTTTAATAAAAGTTCTCTTTTTGATCCAATACCACTAATTTCGCTTAGATGACCTTCTTTTTTTGCTACAGAATCACAATCTTTTTTCCATGAACATATTGTACATTTTTTTCTATTAGAAGTGATGGGTGGAGGAGTTTTAGACTCAATATCTCTCTCTAGATTTAATAATGTATCTATTAATTCTTTTTTCATATTATCGGTTAATCTTATATTTTCGGCTTTAATGATTTCGTTTTCTTTGTGAAGTATTAAGCCTTTTTGGACTTCATATTTTTGTGAATTATTTATTAATATACCTGTCATTGCAAGTATTAATCTGTGCTCTCTTGTGACTTTTTTACCTTGTCTAGCCAACACAGGTTGATAAGAAAAATCACCCCAAATACTCTCTCCTGATGTCTTTCTTAGCATCGGTATATTTGCTTTGAAAATTCTATTTTCTTTTAGAGGATATTTCAGTCTGATTCCATAAGCGATATTTTTACCCTCTTTACAAGCTTGAATTCCTATCCCATAACTTTTTTGTGAGAGATTATGAAAGCAGTCGATTTGATGATTTAATTGAAGTGTGCTATGAGCTGTCCACAACTTTTGTTGTTTATCACCATAAATTTCAAGCCACGCTTTTCTTCTGCATCGGATCCAGCTCCTTAAAAGATGATCGTTAATTGGTTTGGATTTATTACATTTCATACTTAGAGAATAATCTGCATTCCTTTAAGAACAAAGTTTCTCCAACATAAAGATGAAAAAGCAAAAGTTGAATCTCGCTAAGGAGAAAATTTCTTTCGGAACAGATGGTTGGAGAGGGATATTAGGCGTTGATTTCACATTAGAAAGATTACTTAAAGTAGCAGCAGCAGCAGCCCAAGAGCTTGCTTATGTGAAGGAGAAAAAAAATAATAAAATAATTATTGGGTATGACCGACGTTTCCTTGCAGAGGAGATGGCTGAGGCGGTTGCATCTGCAGTTAGAGGAGTAGATTTATTGCCTTTGTTGGCATCTTCCCCGCTGCCCACTCCCTCTTGTAGCTGGGGGATAGTTGAAGAAAATGCACTTGGTGCACTAGTGATTACAGCAAGTCATAACCCATGCGAATGGTTGGGGTTGAAAATCAAAGGTCCTTTTGGAGGCTCAGTTGATAGCTTTTTCACCGATTCCGTTCAAAAAAGATTAGATGCTGGAGGGATATCAATTCCCATCGAAGACGTAACCGAGAGAATTGATTTTCGGGAAAAACATCTTTTGGGGATTAGTCAGAAATTTGACATACCTTTGATTGCTAATGGCTTGAGAAAATTAGGTGTAAAAATTTTTGTTGATCCAATGCATGGATCTGCAGCGGGCTGCATGTCTGAATTATTTGGTTCTGACAGTGATGAACTTATTTATGAAATAAGAACTAATAGAGACCCATGTTTTGGGGGTGCCCCTCCAGAGCCTATGAAGGCTTACCTATCGAAAGTAATACATGAAGTTCAGAATGCATCAAAAGAAGGTAAGTTGTCCATGGGCATAGTTTTTGATGGAGATGGAGATCGAATCGCGGCGATAGATGAAAAGGGTAGATATTGCAACACACAGTTGTTAATGCCTGTCCTGATAGATCATCTTGCAAGAGTAAGAAATATGGCAGGTTGTGTTGTTAAAACTGTAAGCGGTTCGGACTTAATGCGATTGGTTGCGGAGGATTTGGGGAGAGAAGTCCTCGAAAAGCCGGTTGGGTTTAAATATATTGCTGAAGAAATGCTTTCAAGAGAAGTTCTCATTGGAGGAGAGGAGTCAGGGGGAATCGGATTTGGACATCACCTGCCAGAAAGAGATGCTTTGTTTACCGCTTTACTTTTGATGGAGTCAATAGTTGCTAATAGTAAATGTTTAGGTGAAACAATAGATTGTCTTCATGCTCGATTTGGTAAGAGTCATTTTGAACGTATTGATTTAACTCTCAAAGATATGGAAATGAGAAGGAACTTAGAAAATTTTTTGAAACAGAAGACTCCATCTTCAATTGGCCATAAATCAGTTTTAGAGGTTATTTCAACTGATGGAATAAAACTTGTACTTGATAAAAGTCATTGGCTGATGTTCCGTTTCTCTGGAACAGAACCTCTTTTAAGAATTTATTCTGAGGCTCCAACGAGTGCAGAAGTTACTTCAACTTTGTATTATGCAAAACAACTTATAGATAATAGTTTTGGATAATCTCCCTTTAGTAATTGCTAGTGGTAATGAAGGTAAAATCCGAGAATTTAAAAAACTTTTGGCCAATTTCCCATTTGATTTATTGAGGCAACCTTTTGGAGTTGAGATTGAGGAAACAGGAGATACTTTTATGGAAAATGCAAGAATCAAGGCCATTGCTGTTAGTCAAAAAACGGGAAACTTGTCTCTTGCTGACGACTCTGGATTAAGTGTTGAAGCTCTTAGAGGGGCTCCAGGTGTTTACTCTTCTAGGTATGCAAATTCAGATAAGGAAAGAATTGAAAAACTCTTAGCCGAGTTAAAACCTTTTCCAAATAGAAAAGCTAAATTTGAGTGTGCATTATGTATAGCGAGTGGAGAAAAGGTGTTGATAGAAGTTTCAGGCTTTTGCGAAGGTTTAATAACTTTTTCACCGAAAGGGGAAAATGGTTTTGGTTATGATCCGATTTTTGAAGTTTCTGGATTAGGTGAGACTTTTGCGGAAATGGACCACGAAAAAAAGAAGCACATTGGTCACAGGGGGAATGCATTCAAATTGCTGAAACCTGAATTGAAAAAGCTTTTACTTAAATAAACAATTAGTTTTTAGTTTTCAACCCAGCTTCCGTGTAATCCATGGGGGATTGAAATAGGAACTTCAAGAATAGCTTTTTCAGTTAGATCTTTAGAATCAAGGAGTATTAAATCAGTTCCAGATCTAATACTGTTCCATACCAATACAACAACCCATCCATTGTCTTCTTCATATTTTGATTCTTGGGAAGGTATAAATATCGGCTCACTTACAAAACCTTTTGGTGCAGCACTCCAGATGGTTTCTTTGTTGTTAGATAAATCGATTTTTTTTATAGATTGCAGTGGTCCATTCCCTTCTTTTTCTTCTGCACTTGCCATCCAACTGAAGCGTGCTTTTAGTCCTTCGAAATGAGGATTAACCATTGCAAATTCACAACATTGATTGCTTATCGTTGAACAGGTAAATGTGTTTTTTATTGGATTGATTTCACTTCTTTTCAAAATACCTGCTGGTAGAAGATTAAAATCGATTTCTCTAAAGTTATCCTCGGGGCCGATACTTGGAAAATTATCATAAAAAATACTTTCAATATTGATTGTTTCACCATCTTCCCAAGCATTTAGATGATGGAAAACAAAACCCTTTGGAGCATTAACTGATTTTGGAGGTTGACCAGCAAATTTTCCACAATCCCTTGGAATTAATAAGAATTTTGGAGTTCCGTCAGGTTTGGAAGCTAAACATTGTGCAGCTCCTTTTTTCCCAAGAAGGAATGGGAGCGGATTAAAACTTATTGCATTTTGCAGAAATATTGCCCAGTTTGGAGTTATGGCAAAATCATGCAAAAAAGCAAATCCATTAAAAGAGTCTTTTCTATCACTTAAAAGAGAACCCATATTTTCTCCTTCTGTAGAGAATTCCATCAATCTAATTGTGCTTTTAGGACCAGTAGAGACTCCAAAAGTAACCATTCTTTGATCTTTGTGATGGCCAGGGTCAAATCGAGGATGAGCACTAAATGCTTCTCCTTTTTTCAAAACCCCTTTTAAATCTGATAAACCATTGGTTTCTAGAGTATTTGGATTGAGTGAATATGGACTAGATGCTTCCCATAGAGCTAATAGATCATTCCCAAGTTTTATTACGTGAGTATTGGCAATATTTTTTAGCCTTACATCAAAAGCGTTAGCTAAGATCCCGCCTTCTTTTTGAGTTCCAAATACACCTCTATATAGAAATTGCTGGGATTTTTCCTCTTCTATCCATTCTTTTGTACGAACAAAACGATTAGTCAGGTTTATTTTCCCGTTTTCAAATTTAAAAGCAGCAATCATCCCATCTCCATCAAATGGATGGTGGACCCATCTTCCGTTTCTTTCTAGTCTCCCCGGACCGTTTCGATAAAAGGTACCAGAAATTTGTTTAGGAATAGATCCTTTTATCAGTTTTAGTTCAGCGTGATCTAATTCTTTTTCAACATTGCAATATGCACTTGACCAATCGTCTTTGCTGAAGATTGTTTGCTGTGGTGATGTTTCTCTTTTTAAATAACTAACGGCCACTATTTTTTTTAGATTGGACCTTGATTTTCGCTCAAACTTCTGATTTTTGCGAGCTCCAGCTCAAAACTATTTATTTGAATATGGAGTTTTTAACTACCAGCTTGCTCCAGAACTCCTTTGCTGCTAGGAATTTGACTTGATCTTCTGGAGTCAATTTCAGTAGCCATGCGAAGAGCTCTTGCAAAAGATTTAAAAGTAGCCTCGATTATGTGGTGAGTATTATTTCCAGCAAGTTGTCTTATGTGGAGAGTTAAACCACCATTGCTGACAACAGCACCAAAGAATTCTTTAACCAACTCAGTATCGTAGGTCCCCACTTTTTGAGAAGGAATATCTAAATTAAAACTTAAATGTGGTCTACCGGAGCAATCAACCACAACCTGAATAAGAGCCTCATCAAGCGGAGCTGAAAAATGACCAAAGCGTTTTATTCCAATTCGATCACCTAATGCCTTTGAAAAAGCTTTTCCAATAGCAATTCCAACATCTTCATTAGTGTGATGATCGTCTATGTGAGTATCTCCATTTGCTCTTACCTCAATATCAAACAATCCATGGCTAGATAATTGTTGGATCATATGGTCGAGAAAACCTATACCTGTATTTGCATTGCATTTCCCAGACCCATCAAGATCAATTTGGACGAAAACCTCAGTTTCCTTTGTTTTCCGACTAATCTTTCCTTCTCTGGTATTCTTCATATTAAATTGGCAATTTGAGTTGGCTTAAAATTACATTCCATTTATGCAATAACCTGCATCAACATAAACAGTTTGTCCTGATATACCACTCGAAAGATCGCTAAGCAAGAAAGCAGCGGTATTACCTACCTCGATTTGAGTAACGGTTCTTCTGAGCGGAGCTTTTTCCTCGACATTATGAATCATGTCCAGAATTCCTCCAATAGCTGAACTAGCAAGAGTTCTTATTGGCCCAGCACTTATGGCGTTAACTCGAACCTGATTTTCTGGACCAAGTTCCTCTGAAAGATATCTAACTGATGCCTCCAAAGCTGCTTTAGCAACTCCCATTACGTTGTAATTAGGAATTGCTCTTTCTGCTCCTAAATAAGTCAAGGTGACTACGCCTGCACCTTTGCTGAAAAGAGGTTTTGCATATTTACATAGTGGGGCTAGTGAGTAAGCGCTAATTTCAAGGGCTCTTGAGAATCCCTCTGAAGAAGTTGCACTGTAATTTCCTACTAATTCTTCTTTTCCTGCAAATGCTAAACAGTGAACTAATCCATCAAGCTGTCCCCATTGATTTTTAATGGCTTCAAAAACTTCTTCAATTTGAGAAGAGTTTTGAACATTAAGTGGTAAGAACAAGCTTGGATTTAAAGGAGAAGTAAGTTCTTTTACTTTTGCTTCAAATCTACCTTTTTCATCTGGCAAGTATGTAATTCCTAATTCAGCCCCAGCTGCTTTTAACTGTTGTGCTATGCCCCAGGCAATTGATCTGTTGTTTGCTATTCCTGTAACAAGGATTTTTTTGCCACTAAGATCGAGAAGCATCTTTAGGACTCATTTGGTTAGTATTACTAATTGTCCCTTATTTAGGGCTCAGACTCATAGTTAAATGAATATATAGTTAAAAGTTCTGTAATCCATTAAACCCCAAAACTATAAGAATCATGGTTCGAACAGCTTCAACAATGCTTCCATTAGGAACTCCATTACCTGATTTTGAGTTGGATGTGGTTTCGGGCGTGAACCTTGCTCCTGATGATTCTTTAAAAGGCCTTAGTCAAATTAGAAGTTTTGACTTAACAAAAAGACCATTGTTTTTAATGGTTATATGTGCTCATTGTCCATTTGTTAAACACGTAGAGGGTGGAATCACGAATTTGTTCAATTCTTTTGGCGATGATGTGCAATTTTTGGCTATTTCTAGCAATAGTGTTATCACACATCCTCAAGACTCACCAGAATTCTTAGCCTCTCAAGCTAATAAACTTGGATGGAAATTTCCTTATTTATTTGATTCTGATCAAAAATTAGCAAAAGCGCTTAAAGCGGCATGTACGCCCGATTTTTATATTTTTTGGCCTTCTCAAAATGGAGAATCAAAATTGAGATACAGGGGTCAAATGGACGGAAGTCGTCCTGGTAATGAAATACCAGTTTCTGGTGATGATATTTTCCTCGCACTCGGATCATTATTAAAAGGAGAAGATATTTCAGCTAATCAAAAACCTTCTATTGGTTGCAACATTAAATGGCATCCTGGTATGGAGCCTGAGTGGTTTGGATAAATTAATCATTGCCTTTTTAATTTATCTTTGCATTTAATTTAAATAGTCATGCAAATACCTCCTTTTAGCCTTGAAGCTCAAATTTCTGAAATAGGAGAAGAGATTGAAGAAGCTTTAATTAAAGTTTTTAGAAGTGGAAAATATATTGGGGGAGAGGAAGTATCTTCATTTGAAAAAGCTTTTGCATTAGCCACAGAAACTTCTTACTCAGTTAGTTGTAATAGTGGAACAGATGCATTAATTCTTGCCTTACGATCTCTAAATATTGGTCAAGGTGATGAAGTGATCACCTCATCATTTAGTTTTTTTGCTACTGCAGAAGCAATTACCAGTGTTGGTGCTAGGCCGGTTTTTGTAGATATTGATCCTGAAAATTATCTTATGGATCTTGATTTAATAGAAAAAGCAATAACTTCTAGAACAAAAGCTATTTTGCCTGTGCATTTGTTTGGTCATCCAATAGATATGGATAAAATAATGGCAATTGCTGAAGTAAATAATCTAAAAGTTGTAGAAGATTGCGCTCAAGCAGCTGGTGCTCATTGGCGAGGTAAACCTGTAGGAAGTTATGGGGATGTAGGTTGTTTTAGTTTTTTCCCTACTAAAAATTTAGGTGCAGCAGGAGATGGAGGAGCTATAACCACTAACAATTTTGATCTGGCAACAAAAATTAGGGAATTAGCTATTCATGGAATGCCAAAGAGATATTTTCATACAAATATTGGATATAATAGTAGACTTGATTCATTACAGGCTGCAATTCTAAATGTTAAATTAAATCGATTGAATAAATGGATAGAGCAAAGAAAAATCATAGCAACTAATTATATAAATAAGCTATCAATAATAGAAGGTATTAAATTACCGTCTAATAGTTTGATGAATAACTCTTGTCATTCTTGGAATCAATTTGTAATAAGAGTAATGGACAATTCTTTTATTAAAAATATAAAACATACCTCAGAGAATTTTTTTGATAATTCAAATAGAGATATATTTAAAATGGAACTTCAAAGCCTTGGAGTTAATACAATTATTTATTATCCAATACCTATACATCTTCAACCAGCATATAAAGATTTAGGGTATAAAGAGGGTTCTCTTCCCCTTACTGAAAAAGTATGTAGTCAGGTAATTAGTTTACCAATTTTTCCCGAATTGAAATCTTTTCAGCAATCATATGTAATTGATAAAATAAATGAAATATTTAGAAAATAATCTAATTAATACTCGAATATAATTCTTTGAAAATAGATGTTTGATTTTTGTGGTTTATAATAGGATTTGGATAGCCTTTCCTCTCCGCAGAAATTATTTCACCGGAGAGTAAATTAGGCGTTGAGACATGCGTTAACTCTGGGATCCATTTTCGGATATAATTGCCATTTTCGTCGAATTTAGAAGCTTGTCTATAAGGATTAAATATTCTCATAGGTTTTGGATCCATTCCACTGCTAGCACTCCATTGCCAACCTCCATTGTTTGATGCTAAGTCACCATCAACTAAGCTTTTCATAAAGAAAAGTTCTCCCCATCTCCAATCAATTAAAAGGTCTTTTACTAGAAAAGAGGCAACAATCATTCTGCATCGATTATGCATCCATCCAGAATTCTTAAGTTGTCTCATGGCAGCATCAATTATTGGGATACCAGTTAATCCGTTCTCCCAGGCGTTAAACCAATCGGATTTATTTTGCCATGGAAACTTTAACCATTTTTCTCTGTATGGACCTTTCTCCAGCCCAGGAAAATTAATGAGAGCATTTTGATAAAACTCTCTCCAAGCAAGTTCTTTTATCCAAGTATCAATAGAATTTAACTGGTATTCATTGTGAGCCATGTTTTTTGATATTTGTGCCCCATTCCAAACGGCCCTACAACTTATTGTACCTAAACTTAAAGCTGCACTTAGATTAGAAGTTGAGTCTAAAGATGGAATATCTCTAGCTTGGTTATATGAATTGATACCTCCTGAATTTATGAATAAGTTTAATTGATTTATTGACTCTGATTCTCCTGGTTTGCAAGGACAGAGGTTAGAATTATTAAATCTATTTGAAGTGAGTAAATCATTAATAGAATCGCTTTCTCTGGAAATACAATAGTTTAAATCAGAGTTTTTAATTGATGATAATTCTCTCTCGTTAAGACCTCTAATATTTTCAGGTGTTCTTGATATTTGTATTAAATTATTCTTTGATATCTGGCTATTTTTAATTATCTCAATCCATTTACGATAAAAAGGTCCATATACTTTGTACGGTTCATCATTGTTTGTCTTGATGTCACTTGGATTTATAATTAATTGATCTAAAAATGTATGTATATTAATTTTTTCTTTTGAAAGTTTTTCAATAATAAGTCTGTCTCTATTGATTTCATAAGGCTCAATATTTTCGTTCCAGTAAATACATTCAGCTTTAATTAAGTCTGCTAATTTAGAAATTAGTTTAATAGGATCTCCATTTAATATTAATAAACGACTTCCTCTTCGCTCCCAATTCTTTTGGAGTTCTAAAAGACTTTCAGCCAAAAACCAATTTTTCGCCTCAGAAGTAGTTCTATTGAGGTTTAAAAGATTTGGATCTAAAACATATACTCCAATTAGATTTTTTGAATTTTTAGATGCTTCAAATAAACCTATGTTGTCTTCAATTCTTAAATCTCTTCTATGCCAAAATATTGAGCGAAACTTTTTCATTTTTTATTCAAGATTTGGCATGCTCTGAACCATGCGGTAATAGTTTTCCCATCAAGTGATTCTTCTCCACTAGCAATAATTTCATTTAACCTTTCGGGGGAAATTTTTAATACATCAATATCTTCATCTGCATCGCCTTCAGGCTTTTTCTCAAGTTTAGTTAAATCCCTTGCAAGGAAAAGATGAATTGTTTCGTCTGAATATCCAGGACAAGGAAGCATTTCTCCAAGATTGTCCCATCTTTTTGCAGAGTAACCACTTTCCTCTTGGACTTCTCTTTTAATAGATTCAAGTGGGCTTTCTCCTGCTTCTAATGTTCCAGCTGGAAACTCAAGAATTCTTCTCGAGCAAGCAAATCTGTATTGGCGAAGAATAACGACTTCTCCAGAATTTGTTATTGGAACTGCCAATGCAGCTCCAGGATGACGAATTATCCCAAATTCGCCCTCCATAGAGTTAGGTAAGAGAAATTTATTAATTTCAAAACGAATTTTTTTTGCATCAAGACAAGCTTTTGTCTCAATAATTTCTGACGGTTCAGGTCCTGGAATTGACATACATTTTTTTCTATTCATATAGGATGGCTGTTTTTTTTAGAAAAGGTTGGTGATTTTTGTTACGAGATTTTATTCAGGCCAAATTTGTTGAGAAGTGATTCGTTTCGGTTTCCCTTGAGTCTTTGATAAAACCTCTGCAAGTGGAATTAAAACAAAGTTCCTTTGGCTTAATCTTGGATGAGGCAAAATTAGAATGTCTGTATTTATCTGCAGTTCTCCCCAAGAAATGAAGTCAATATCTAAAGATCTTGGCCCCCAGAAAATTTCTGTATTTTCTCTTTCCCTACCTGCGATTTTTTCTAATTCTAAAAATTTTTTCATTAAACATATAGCTGCTTTTTTATTTGGGCTAACTGAGGCAAAATCCTCTCCCTGAACAACTAGTACGGTATTAATGAATCTTGGTTGATCAATTGGACCCCCTAAAGGATCAGTCTCAAAAAGAGGCGCCCATTTAAAAGATAAAGACTTATCAATATTTTGATGGTCGATTTTTGGTCGATTTAAAGCAACATTCCACTCAATTATGCTTTTTTCTATTTGCGGCCTCATAGCAGCGATTGTTGTTATGGGATCTCCAAGAATGCCAGGGATATTTGCGCCTATTGAGATAATGAGTTTCAATTCTGTTTTTTGTTTTGCATAAGTCATGCGAATATTAAAAGACTTTTATAAATTTGCTTGATTTATCCAACCCTATGGTTTCCAGTGGATTGAATAACAAAAATATGTCTTCGGCTTCAAAAGACACTGCTGTC
Source organism: uncultured Prochlorococcus sp. (assembly GCA_902634795.1). Lineage (GTDB taxonomy): Bacteria > Cyanobacteriota > Cyanobacteriia > PCC-6307 > Cyanobiaceae > Prochlorococcus_B. Next base: position 12,805 of record CACPLK010000021.1, read on the forward strand.
ATGGATAGAGCTAGTCGTTCTTTCCCTTTGGCTGCAATTACAGGCCATGGAACTTTAAAGCTTGCTTTAATGCTCGCTGCAGTTGATCCAGGTTTGGGAGGCGTAATAATTGCTGGTGGTCGTGGTACTGGTAAATCTGTTTTAGCAAGAGGCTTGCATGCCCTTCTCCCTCCGATTGAAATTATTGATTTAGAAAAATTATCTAATAATTTGGGTGATGATGATTCATTTATTTATCCAGCAGGTAGAAATTTAGATCCTTCTTTTTCAGGGGAGTGGGATGATTTGACTAAAAAGCTATTTACAAAAAATGTAGGAAGTCCTGAAAATACTCATGAGCCAGAGAATATCCCTAAGAAAGTTGTTTCTGCGCCTTTTGTTCAGGTTCCCTTAGGGGTAACAGAGGATAGGCTTGTTGGTGCTGTTGATGTTGCTGCTTCATTATCAAGTGGAACGCCAGTCTTTCAGCCAGGGTTACTAGCTGAAGCTCACAGAGGAGTTTTGTACATAGACGAATTGAATTTGTTGGATGATGGTATTGTCAATCTTCTTTTGGCTTCAGTAGGGGCAGGTGAAAATAGAGTCGAAAGAGAAGGATTGAGCCTAAGTCATCCATGTCGACCTTTATTGATTGCTACTTATAACCCTGAAGAGGGGGCGTTAAGGGACCATCTTTTGGACAGATTTGCAATTGTTTTGTCTGCGGATCAATTAATTACAAATGAACAAAGAGTTGAAATAACTCAGTCTGCCATTTCTCATGGTCAATCTAGTGAAGCTTTTTCTAAAAAATGGTCAGAAGAAACAGAATCTCTATCAACGCAATTACTTTTAGCAAGGCAATGGCTGCCCGATGTTCAAATTAGTGAGGATCAAATTGAATACTTAGTTATTGAGGCTATTCGAGGGGGCGTAGAAGGACATAGATCAGAGCTATATGCAGTAAGAGTTGCAAAGGCTCATGCTGCTTTATGTGGTAGAGATTCAGTGGACGCAGAAGATTTAAAGGCTGCAGTAAGACTTGTCATCGCTCCAAGGGCTATGCAAATGCCTGCAGAAGAGGAAATGGAGCCCCCAGCGCCAGAAGATCAGCAGCCACCCCCTCCTCCTCCTGAGGACTCTGATGACACTAATGAACAAGAAGAAGATCAAGAAGATGATCAGGAAGAGGATCAAGATCAAGAGTTATCACCTCCAATCCCTGAGGAATTTATGCTTGATCCAGAAGCATGTGCCGTGGATCCTGATTTGTTACTGTTTTCATCCACTAAATCAAAAAGTGGAAATAGCGGAAGTCGGTCAGCTGTTTTAAGTGATAACCGAGGGAGATATGTAAAACCAATTATTCCAAGAGGTCCTGTTAGAAGAATTGCAGTAGACGCAACTTTAAGGGCTGCAGCGCCTTACCAGAAAGCCAGAAGGCAGAGAGAGCCTAATAGGAGGGTTATTGTTGAGGAAGGGGATTTGCGAGCAAAATTACTTCAGCGTAAAGCAGGAGCACTAGTGATTTTCTTGGTTGATGCAAGTGGTTCCATGGCTCTAAATAGGATGCAAAGTGCAAAGGGAGCTGTTATTCGTTTGCTAACCGAAGCTTATGAAAACAGAGATGAGGTTTCTCTAATACCTTTTAGAGGAGAACAAGCAGAAGTTCTGCTTCCTCCTACAAGATCAATCACTGCAGCAAAAAGAAGACTTGAGGCAATGCCCTGTGGTGGTGGATCACCACTTGCTCATGGTTTGACTCAAGCTGCAAGAGTAGGCGCAAATGCTTTAGCTACTGGAGATCTCGGTCAGGTTGTAGTAGTGGCAATTACTGATGGCAGAGGAAATGTTCCATTGAGTACTTCATTAGGCCAACCAGTTCTTGATGGAGAAGAACCTCCTGACTTGAAGCAGGAAGTTCTTGATGTTGCTTCTCGCTATCGAACGCTTGGTATCAAATTGCTTGTAATTGATACAGAAAGAAAGTTTATTGCAAGTGGTATGGGTAAAGACTTGGCTGAAGCGTCAGGAGGTAAATATGTTCAATTACCTAAGGCAAGTGATAAAGCTATTGCTTCAATCGCAATGGATGCAATTAATAGTGTGACCTGAAAATTTTTGTATTTTTTAAGGGTAGATATCATCAAATAATTTACTCAAACCTATAGTCACCTTTTTTAGAGCATCTAAAAGTTCTTTGTCTTCCATAATAGTTCCCATATCTGAACTCATTTGGTCAATTTTCTTTGATAGTGAATTAGATGTTGAGGTAAGTTCCTTAATATCGTTTAGAGTCTCAGGGTTATCGAGGCTTTCAAGAATGTTATTTAAATGAAAAGAAGCTTTCGTTAGTTCAGAAATTATAGGTTTTGCTCTTATTAGTTCTGATTTAGATAATAAGACAAGTTCATCAAGATTGGCTTGAGTTCTATCAAATTGTTGGATAGATTCTGATACTTTATTGACTATTGCTTGTCTATCTGCTTCATCAATAATTCCATTTATACCTTCTGTTAAGGTGGATATGCTTACCATTTCTGCGCCTTTAATCTTATCACCACCACATAAAATTCTTGTATTGGGACAATCTTTTTTGACTGTAATTAGTTTACTTTTATTTAATGATTTACCTAACGATACTAGTGATAATTGAGCGTCTCCTCCAAGCATAGAGCTTGTAACTATTTTAGCAATTACAGGTTTTGGTAAAATGAGATTGTCATTGTTTAATTTGATTTTAGTTTCAACAGTATTTGGGGTGAAACTTATCTGTTGAACAGAGCCAACAATGATTCCCCGATAAGTAACTGGGGACATCTTGGCAAGACCACTTGCATCTTTGAAACTTGCAGATATCTCCCAGGTTTTAGAACCTAAACGAAAATCTCTTAACCAAAGCATTGCTCCTGAAAAGATAACTAATCCACCTAACAGTGAAAATCCAACAAACGCATCTCGTAAACTTCGACGCATAAACTTATAAGTCCTCAGGTTGCATTGGTCCTTGAAGATTACCTGTACGAAATTGTTTTACATAGGAATTTTCACTTTGTTTAAATTGATCTATAGATCCTTCCCATTTGAACTTCCCATCGTAAAGCAAAATAACTCTATTAGCTGTTCTTTCAATTGTACTTGAAACGTGACTTACTACGATTGAGCATCCTTCCGCAGCATCAGTTGTTTTAATAATTAGATCTTCAATTCGAGTGCAAGCTATTGGATCTAAACCAGCAGTTGGTTCGTCATATAGAAGAAGAGGAATAGAATCTCTCCCTTTTTTGGAGTTAGTAATTAAGGCACGAGCAAAACTTACTCTTTTTTGCATTCCTCCACTAAGTTGATTTGGAAATTTGTCTGCGACATCATATAAGCCCACTTTATGTAAACAATTTACCACTTTTTTATTGATATCTTCTTCGGAAAAAACTTTTTGCTTTTCAAGCAAAAACCCTACATTTTCCCTAACTGTTAATGATGCTAACAATGCTGGGTTTTGAAAAACTAATCTCACATCGGGAGGGTCGTTTTGATCAAGCCTTAAATAATTTTGCTCAATACCTGATATTTGAAGATGTCCTTTCGAAGGCAATAGCAATCCAGCGAGTAGGCGAAGTATTGTTGACTTGCCTGCGCCAGATGGACCAACAATTGCCAGTCTTTCTCCAGCACTCATGGCAAGATTGACTTCATTGAGAACTTTGTTTGATCCCAGTTCAACACTGAGATCTTTCATCAATATTATTTGAGTGTTTTCTGGCACACTCTCTCCTAAAATCTGTTTACCTATCTCATTTTGTATGAGATAGGTGAATTGGGAAGTTTAATTAGAAGTTTATATGAATTAATTATTTAGGTCTCTTTGTTGAAATCTTCTCTAACTTGAATCCATTGAACCAAAGAAGGAAAAGAAAATTAAGAAGATCTACTTTGCGTAAAAGCTTTTTCGCTAGTTTGTCTTTTCATCTTTACTCGCGCTTTAAAAGAGCTATTAGATGGCTTTTGCCAGGGCTAGTAGTTAAGAGGTGGATGCTGACATCAGGATTGGGCTTATTAATTGCTTTGATTGGAGCCTCGATTTGGGCTGATCTCCGTCCGATTTATTGGGTAGTTGAAATACTTTTTTGGTTTTTAGGATCCATTACTACTTTCATACCAAGAAATATTGCTGGACCAATAGTCTTTTTGATAGGGATATCTCTTTTAGTTTGGGGTCAAGGAAGAAGTTTTGAATCTATTAGGCAGGCCTTAGGTTCCAAAAAAGATACTTTTTTAGTTGATGCATTAAGAGCTAAACAGAAATTAAATAGAGGTCCCAATATTGTTGCTATTGGAGGTGGCACAGGATTATCGTCATTATTGAAAGGGTTGAAAAGATATAGCAGTCGAATAACTGCAATAGTTACTGTTGCTGATGATGGAGGAAGTAGTGGGGTGCTTAGAAGAGAACTGGGAGTTCAGCCTCCAGGAGACATAAGAAATTGTTTAGCAGCTTTAGCAACCGAAGAGCCATTAATAAAAGGTCTTTTTCAGTATCGCTTTCCCTCAGGAAGTGGACTTGAGGGACATAGTTTTGGGAACCTTTTTCTGTCCGCTTTGACTGCAATAACTGGAAGCTTAGAGACAGCAATAACTGCATCCAGCAGGGTTTTAGCTGTTCAAGGCCAAGTTGTCCCTGCAACTAATGTAGATGTCCAATTGTGGGCCGAGCTTGAAAATGGTGAAAGAATAGATGGGGAATCAGCCATTGGTAAGGCAAGCCTACCCATAATTAGGATTGGTTGTTATCCTTCTCGACCTCCAGCTTTGCCAAGAGCACTGGAAGCAATTAGAAATGCTGAAATTATTTTGATAGGGCCAGGAAGCCTTTACACTTCAATTCTTCCAAACCTACTTGTTCCTGAAATAGTCGAAGCTATTGAAAGGAGCAAAGCTCCAAAGCTATATATATGTAATTTGATGACTCAACCAGGAGAAACTGATGGATTTGACGTTACTGGTCATGTTAGGGCTATCGAAGCGCAATTAGCATCTAGAGGAATTACTAGGAAAATATTTAGTTCAATTCTTGCTCAAGATGAATTAGAACCCTCTCCATTAGTTGATTACTACAAATCAAAAGGGGCTGAACCAGTCAAATGCGATAAGATAGATCTTTTGTCAAGAGGCTACAAGATTTATTTAGCTTCTCTTCAAGGTTCAAAGGCTACTCCAACTTTGAGACATGATCCTAGGAGTTTATCTTTAGCAATAATGAGATTTTATAGAAGATACAAAAAAGGACGGTAAATCAGTATGCATCTTGCATTTCATAAAAATCTGGCTGAACATAGTCCTTCCTAAGTGGCCATCCTTTCCAATCTTCAGGCATTAAAAGTCTTTTAGGATGAGGATGTCCTGTGAAGTTAACACCATACATATCGAATGTTTCTCTTTCTTGCCAATCGGCTCCTCTGAAAAGGCTGTATAAACTAGGAACAGTTAAGTTCCCATCGCGAGCTAGGAAAACTTTTAATCTTACTTCGCGAGGAGAAATATCTTTCTTGAATTCACTCATTTCTATTAAATTATAAAAACAAACAATATTTAAACCAGGACCTTCATCGTATCCACCCTGGCATTGAAGATAATTAAATCCATCATTTTTTAACGCTTCAACTATTGATAAAAGATTGCTTGGTCTGATTTTTATTACTTCAATGCCTAGGTGATCATCTTGAAGAGGAATATTTTCAAATCCATTTTTAGAGAGCCAATCGCTTATTGGACCTGAGATTTTTTCTTCAACTACAATTTCTGATTCATTTTTCATGTTTCTAATAAGAGATAGTTAATTACTTGAAAGTTCTTCAGATATTTTTTGAACCTCTTTTAAAGATTGATCAAATTCCTCAGATAGGGAAGGATTTAATGCAATTAATTGGGATTTTGCATTTAAATATTGTCCATTAACTTTTGACTCTGTTCTCTTCATTTTATGAGGGATAGTTAAATACCGATGAGTTTGAGCAATCTTTGATCTCTCAGAGATTGATTCGTTGGCAACTTTTTTTCTTAATTTGATCACAGCATCAAATATTGCTTCTGGTCTTGGAGGACATCCAGGTAGATAGAGATCAACTGGTATTAATTTGTCAACACCTCTAACTGCCGTCGTTGAATCAGCGCTGAACATGCCACCAGTAATAGTGCAAGCTCCCATAGCTATGACATATTTTGGATCTGGCATTTGCTCATACAGTCTTACGAGAGCAGGTGCCATTTTCATGGTGACCGTACCTGCAACTATCAATAAATCTGCTTGCCTTGGAGAACTTCGTGGCACTAATCCAAATCTGTCAAAATCAAATCGAGAACCAATTAGAGCTGCAAATTCAATAAAACAACAAGCAGTTCCATAAAGAAGAGGCCATAAACTGCTTAATCTTGCCCAGTTGTGAAGATCTTCGAGGCTAGTGAGGATTATATTTTCACTTAAATCGTTTGTGACCATAGGTTTTCCCACTGGTCCACAGGAAGCTTCTCTAAGGTTCCTTACTGCTTCTGAAGAGGGAGATTTATTCAAGGGATTTAA
>CACPLK010000022.1 GCA_902634795.1 uncultured Prochlorococcus sp.
TAATATGAAAGCTTTGAAATCTAACTTTTTGATCAATTCGAATGTTGAATAATATTTTGAGATTATCTTCCTAACTAAATCAGATCTTAAGAAAGCGTCACTACTTTGGAATCGTGATTTAAAAGACTTTTCTTTCAGGATTTCATCCAAAGCCCCACCTGGCATTGGCAAATCTGCTTGTTCATCCAGATTTTTTGATGGATTATTCTCAATTTGTTGTTCAGGGGCCAATGAAGATATGAATGAAAATCCTGCTTTTGCTATGCCTAATGCCCCTTTTGTTTCCAACTGCTCTACATAAATTTGAACTTCTTTACTAGCAAACCAATCATCGAGATTTACAGTTTGTATCTCAACATCCCTAAAACCTACTAATACATCTTTTTTTAACCAATTTATACAATAATCACAAAGAGCTCCCAATGTCTCTCCTGGATAATTATTTAACCAGTCTTTTAATTTCTCATCTGAACTACTTCTAAACCGAGACTCTGCTTGCTGCACATCCCCTAATAAAAGATCTAAGCATCCAATTAATGGCATAGGGTCAAAACCATTAATATTGATATTTCGCAGGTATTTTCGAGCCTCTTGCAAGAGTTCTGGTTTCCGATAAGAAAATCCAGAAGCAATCAAAGCAAAAGCAGCAAGAAATCCAGCATCTTCTGAACCTCTGCGATACCAATTTACGTAGAGTTTTGACTGCTCTTTTGCAGTCAAAAATTTTCTGATTTGGAGGAAAAACAGCTCAAAATCATTTTGATTTAATTTTGCTATTCTCTCTGAATTTCTTTTCCCTTCGAGCCCACCGCGTTTATTTACAAAATCTTCCAACAACATCAGACCTTCCTGATGAGATTTCTCATCTTCTTCATCTCTACTTAATAAATCAAGAATTCTGTATGGAAGTAAAGTCTCTAAATCAGATTCAAGGGTTTTTCTTTCTTCAATAAGCTTTCCCATCCTTTGTAATAACTGTATCCCTTCCTGAAGCAAATCAGCACCTGAAGCGTATCTTCTGCAAGCCTGCTCCTCCCTTGAGGCGTCTCTACAAGATAATGCTGCTATTAATGTTAAATCTGACTCTCTGCCACTTCCTAAGGCTGGAGCTTGTGGAGGTTGTAATGCTTTTTTTGCAAGCTTAAAAGCCTGAAAAGAAGCATTTGATTCCCATAAGAGAAGTAAACCAGCAACTTCTCTATTTGAAGACAATTCAAGTCCTGAGGAACCCTCAATAAGAGCAAGTTCGTAAGATTGTCGTTCGACAGGATTAGATAAAAGATCAGCAGAAAGCCTAAGCAGCTCAGACCTCTGAGCTAAAACTTCATAGGTAAAGCCTTGCTTTGGAGGACGATCTAGCCTTAACTGAAAAGCCCTGAGGACTTCTTCAGCATTTGCAGAAGGGCTAACCCCCAATAAGCGAAAATGATCAATAGGTAATTCCAATCGCTACTAGGTAATCAGGAAAAAAGCTCTAGGCATCGTAAGGGGTTTTAACCATTTTGCATCCATTGACGCTTAAAGTCTAAAAAGGATTGATAAGTGAATATGAACGAAGTCATGTCTCACGACCAGGACAAAACAAGCCAAGACCCTCATCAGCACAGGGAACACGCCGACAGACTAAGCAATCTTGGCGACACAAAACCAGCTCAAATCAATAGAGAAATTGGTTTAAATCTTTTCAAAGATATGACTTTGGGAAGACGATTTGAAGATAAATGCGCTGAAATGTATTACAGAGGGAAGATGTTTGGGTTTGTTCATCTATACAACGGACAAGAAGCGATAAGTACAGGTGTTATTGGGGCAATGAAACGCAAACACGACTGGTTTTGCAGTACTTATAGAGATCATGTTCATGCTTTGAGTGCTGGAGTGCCTGCAAAAGAGGTAATGAGCGAGCTATTCGGAAAAGAGACAGGCTGCAGTAAAGGAAGAGGTGGGTCTATGCATCTATTTTCCAAAGAACATCATCTACTTGGAGGTTATGCATTTATTGGTGAAGGGATTCCAGTTGCACTTGGAGCAGCTTTCAGTAGCAAATACAGAAGGGAGGCTCTTAAGGAAAAGAGTGATTCTGTAACTGCAGCATTTTTTGGAGATGGTACTTGCAATATTGGTCAGTTTTATGAATGTTTAAATATGGCCCAGCTATGGAAATTACCAATCATATTTGTAGTCGAAAACAATAAATGGGCAATTGGAATGGCTCATGACAGAGCAACTAGCGAGACTGAAATATGGAGAAAAGCTTCAGCATTTGGAATGCCAGGAGAAGAGGTGGACGGGATGGATGTTTTAGCAGTACGGGGGGCCGCTCAAAAGGCTCTAGAAAGGGCAAGGGCAGGGGAAGGACCAACTTTGATAGAGTGCCTTACTTATAGATTTAGAGGCCATTCACTAGCTGATCCTGACGAACTTAGGTCTGAGAAAGAGAAGGAATTCTGGGCTAAAAGAGATCCCATTAAAAAGCTAAAAAATGATTTAACTAGTTCTGGATTCGTCTCTAATGAAGAGTTAAAAAAGATTGAGAAAGAAATTGATCTGGAAGTTAACGATGCTGTTGAATTTGCTCTAAACGCTCCAGAGCCAGATCCTAGTGAGTTAACAAAATATATCTGGGCAGAGAACTAAATCTAAAGTAGATAAAATTCAAATTCCACTTGGAAGCTTTCTCGTGAGATTTCTCAATTTTCTTAAAGCTTTTAATTCAACCTGCCTAACCCTCTCACGAGAGACCTGTAACAGTCTGCCTATCTCTGCGAGAGTATGTCTTTCATTACCCTCTAAGCCAAATCTAAGCCTAATAACATGCTGTTCTTGTTCGCTTAGATGACTTAGCCATCTTCCAAGTTGCTCTTGATGAATTTTTTGTTCAACTTTATCTAGCGGTTCTTCTCCAGAGCCATCAGCTATTAGATCACCTAAAAAGCTACGACCTTCATCACCATTAACGGGTGCATCAAGACTGCTAGTAGTAAGAGCTTGTCTCAAAATCGAATCAAGTTCTTCTAACTCTATTTCCATTGCCTCAGCTATTTCAATACGACTAGGCATTGCACCGAGCTTATGAGCCAAATCTAAGCTGACTTTTCTAATGGTCGCTAATCTCTCACTCAAATGAACAGGTAATCGAATTGTTCGTGACTGACAGGCAATCGCTCTTGTCATGCTTTGCCTTATCCACCAAAAAGCATAGGTAGAAAACTTGTAACCACGAGTGGGATCAAATTTTTCTACCGCTCTTTCTAATCCAAGAGAACCTTCCTGGACTAAATCAAGGAGTTCAAGACCTTTTCCTTGATATTTCTTTGCAACGCTTACAACAAGTCGAAGATTGGCTTTCATCATTCTTTCCTTTGCCCTTCTTCCAATTCGAATCAATCTTCTCTGATGTGAATTAAATTCTTTGCTCTCTTCTTTTATCTGACCATCCTCTGTAAGGTTCATCATTGTTTGAACCTGATTACCAAGTTCAATTTCTTCGGCTGGCGTTAAAAGAGGAACTCTTCCTATAGAGGAAAGGTACCAACTAATTGGATCACTGCTGCGTCGTTTTTGGGATTCAGCAGGCTTGGGTGCAGATGAAACCATTGTTTCTAGACCCGTTTTTCAAAGTGGTAAGACTTTCCTACAGAAATCGTAAAAGATGCCTTGGTTTCATGAAGGCTTCAGATTCTGTTGACGATTAGTTAACAAATGACACCAAATCCACCATTTAATGGCCTTTAAATGGTTGTTTCAAAACATTTCAAGTGCTTTCCTTTTTTATTAATTCACTAAGAAAAGTGCAAATAGTGCTCGCTGTGCTTCCTTTTATGCAAAAAGCCCCTGCATAGGCGTGCATCAAAGCTGACGCAGCAAGCAAACTTGTATCCAATTTTTTATCACTTGCGAGTCCAGAAGCACCCATCCCTGAAACAAACCCAGCCAAAACATCTCCAAGGCCAGTTCTTGCAACACTTGAATTAACTTGCCCTATTTGCCAGGTTTTCCCTTCTGGATCAGAAATAACACTATGAGCAGACTTCAATAAGACAGAGGAACTGCTAATTTTTGCAGCTTCAATTCCAGCCTTCAATGGATTTGAACAATCAATTAAAGGAAATAACCTTTTAAATTCTTCAAGATGAGGGGTAAGCCAGGTAGGACCTTTTCTATCGTTTAGCCATTCCCAACCTTTCGAAGTTATCGACAATCTATTGATTGCATCAGCATCAAGAACAAGTAGTCCTTTGAAATCCAGTAAGTCAGAGCCAAAACAATCTTTTTCTTCTGCAATCCCAATCCCTAATCCAGGTCCAAGCAAAATCGAGTCAAACCTATTCAAATCAACTTCATTTAAAACTTTAGAAAAATCTGAAGAACCGTCCTGAAAAGTATTTAGATCTCCAAGCAATAAGACTTCAGGGTGAGTACTCCAAAGTGCAGATGTAACTGATTTAGGCAAAAAAGCGCTAACACTACCTGTTCCACTTGCTAAAGCTCCATTCAAAGCAAGGGATGCTGCTCCTCTGTATTTCTCACTTCCTGCAATTAGCAGAACTCTTCCTCTCTGATACTTACTTTTACTTTTACTTGGCTTAGGCCAAACGAAAGTAGATAAATCTGAAAACGAAATCCTCAGAGGCTGAGTTTCAGGAAGATCAGACAATATGTTATTTGGGATTCCGATATCTACTCTCTCTAAATTGCCCACAAAATCAATAGCTGAATCTTGAATCAACCCGGTCTTAAAGAGGCCTAAAGATAGTGTAGCAGATGCTTTACATGATGTATTTGATACTTTATTTCCATTGTCTGAGTCTATTCCAGCGGGAACATCAATACTAATTAATTTATCAGGACTAGATTTCTTCTTCGTATTTAACAAGTGAACTATTTCATCAGAAATAATTCTTGATTGACCTAATCCAAATAATGCCTCAATCCATAACAAATCAGACTTCGAATCAGGTTTATGCTCCAAATTTTCAATACCTATTCGAATTGCATAGTCGAAATGTTTTTGTGTTAATTCTTTTTTCAATGGAAATGGACACCAAATAGAGGTATCAACGCCTGCCATATAAAGTTCTCTCGCAACAACAAGTCCATCGCCTCCGTTGTGCCCTGGCCCCACTAAAACGATTGCACCATTTTCAATCAATCCTTGTCTGTCTAATATCCATGTAGAGATACCAATCCCTACTTTTTCCATCAGAGCTTCAACAGGCATACCCATAGAAAACATTTTTTTTCTATGTTTTGCATCTGCTCTGAAGAAACAATCAAATGTTCCGAATCAGATTGAGGCCAATTCAAAATCAAAAAGCGACCAAACCCACTATGAATAGAAGCTACTATCAATGCCAATGAATGTGGAAACAAGAGAAACAAAAAAAGTTTTAAATCATTTGACTTCAGAAGAAACAGTCGCGAAAACATTAAAAAGACTGCAAGCATTTTCTGGAAATCATTCGGTTGTAGTTGGGCTTTCCGGAGGCGTAGATAGCTCCTTAACAGCTGCTCTCCTCTGTAAAGCTGGCTGGGATGTAGTGGGATTAACTTTGTGGCTAATGAAAGGGAAAGGGTCTTGCTGCTCAGATGGATTAATTGATGCAGCAGGAATATGTGATCAACTTGGAATTAAGCATCACATAGTCGATTCAAAAGAAATTTTCCAAAAAGAAATAATCAATAATGTCGTAAAAGGATATGAAGAAGGAATTACTCCTTTGCCCTGCTCTCGTTGCAATAAATCAGTCAAATTCTCAGAAATGCTGAAATGGATTAAAGAAAATAAAAATGTCGCAAAGATCGCTACTGGGCATTACGCAAGAATTAGATATTCAAATGAAACTTTCGACAGAAAAAGTCTTCCGAGTGATGGAATTAAAAGACATAAGCTTCTAAGAGGTAAAGATCTCAACAAAGATCAAAGCTATTTTTTATATGATCTCCCTCAAGAAATCTTAGGAAAAACAATTTTTCCTCTTGGAGAATTAACTAAAGAGATAACACGAATCGAAGCTTTTAAGCATTCATTAAAAACTGCCGAAAAGCCAGAAAGTCAAGACCTTTGTCTTGCTGAACATTACGGATCAATGAATGCTTTTATTGATACGTATCTACCCCAAAAGGAAGGAGAAATTGTCCTTAGAAATGGGCAAATCATAGGATCCCACAATGGAATTCAACATTTCACAATAGGACAACGAAAGGGATTAGGTATTGCATGGGAAGTTCCTCTACATGTTGTTGAAATAGATGCCTCTTTCAACAGAGTAATTGTTGCCCCTAGAGAAGATTCTGGTAAGTCAGAGTGTATTGTTAAAGATATAAATTGGGTATCAATTGAAGCGCCTCAAAAACCAATTGAAGTTGAGGTCCAAATCAGATACAGAAGCAGAGCAGTAAAAGCAAAGTTAATACCAATTATTGATAGTACTAAAGAAAATTATTGCTATAAATGTCATATTCATTTTGAAGAAGATCAATTTTCAATTACTCCTGGACAAGCAGCAGTATTTTACAAGGGTGATTATGTATTAGGAGGAGGAATTATTTCGAAAGAATATTAATATCAATTATACATACGCAATCGCAAAATGCCTATTAAACTTATAAGTATGACCACAATCATAGGTAAATCAGAAATAAATGTATATAGTGTTTTCTTTCCATTTAATTCAAGATCAACAAGTTGAACAAATTCTTTGTTTGGTTTAAGAAGGATATCAATTCTTCCATTACTTTTAATCAAAGAAGTTGGCCCGGTATTAGAGACAGCTATTAAATTTTTTGATGTTTCAATACTCCTTAATTGAGCAATAGATAAAAATTGTCTCTGCAAAGAAATAGGATAGGGATCTAAATTTGCAATCACTAAAATCCATTTAGCCCCTTGATTTACTGATTTAGCTATGGCTTTCCCATTACTCAATTCATAACAAATAACGCCTGCAAAAGAAGGACCATCCCAATCAAGAAATCTTGATGGATTCCCACTTTCAATTCCACCTACTGCAGAAAGACCATTTTTCAAAAAATTTGGCAATGCAGGAATCGATTCTCCCAGAGGAACTAATCTAGATTTATCCAATACATACGAAAAAGACTCTTCTCCTGGATTAAAAACTAATAGTGAACTTCGTAGAGAACCATTTATTTTCCTGAATCCTCCAGAGAGGAATTTAATAGGAAAATCTCGAATCTTTGATCTATCCGCTGGCAATGTTCCCTCTGGAGCAATTAAAAAAGATGCATTCAATTCAACAGCATCAGTTAATGCTCTATTTACTTTTGAAGGCAAAGCATTTATTTCTTCCTGACTAAATTTTTGTCTTATTGGAATATTTGTTTGCCACATCGCAACCTTTTCTACCGAATCAGCTGGAGAATCCAACAACAAGATAAAACCAATTAAATGAGCTAATGAAAAATAAGCAAATCCAACAAAAATCAATTTCTTGAGTTTTTTTCTGGCTTGAAAAGCAATTGAAAGTTGCCAAATCCACCATCCAGCTAAAAGATGGATGGTGGCCAAGCCCCCCGAGCCTATCCATCTTGCTAATCCAGCCAAATATCTATCTTGTGGTAATAAACTTGGCCCTACGCCTATCCAAAACAAAGGTCCTCTAGATAGGACTTCTTCAGTTAGGCCCCATATTGTTGATAATAAGACGGCATAAATAAACTTATTTTCTAATTTAGAAAAATGCAGTCTTCCAGGAGCCAAAAAACCACTTAAAGCTGACCAACCAAAAACCAGAGCCCCTCCAAAAGCTCCACACAAAAGCCATATAAGAATGGTAATGGGCAAGCTTAAATTTGAGTTTATCCCTACCCAATTGAGTGGATGCAAAGATAGCAACCACTTATGACTCCATAAAATAGCTATCGAACCCCAACAAAAGCCCCCCCATGGATTCTTACTAGCAGGCCAAAGTAAAGATATTCCCAAAAGCATGAATACATAATTGCCTTCACTAAGGGAGATTCCTGCTAGCGCTCCACCAGCAAAAGCTTTAAAAAAAAGAGAATAGATATTATTCATAAATCTAATTTAATAAAATATCCACCGACAAAATCCATATTCTCTGGTTAGTTATCTTTTAAATAGATGTAATGTGGGTATTAATCTGTAAGAATATTTCCGACTACTTAATATTGCTGTGAGAGAAATCTTAATTAGCTTTTCTGTTTGCCTTAGCTGCTTGATGATTGCAGTGATCAGCCAAATCATCTCACCAACTCCAACGAATGCCTTACAGATTGACCAACCAATCCAAGCGGATGTAAGGCAATTCACAAAAACCAAAGAGTCTGTAACTAATCCATTTGAATTAGACCCAGAAGACCCAAATCCATCACTTTTTACCATGGCTTCAGATAAAACCAGTGCAAGCAACTCTCCTCTCGGAGAAGCTGAGATAGGAGCATCTCAAGTAACTTCAAGTGGGCTAAAAATTACTGAATTAGTTCTTGGGGATGGTCAAGAAGCCACACCAGGAACAAGTGTCTCAGTAAATTACAAAGGTACTCTTGATGATGGGAAAGAATTTGACAGCAGTTATGGAAGAGGTCCTTTTGAATTTTCTTTAGGTGCAGGGATGGTGATAAAGGGTTGGGATGAGGGAGTCGCAGGAATGAAAGTTGGAGGTAAAAGAAAATTAGTCATCCCACCAGAATTGGGGTATGGCAGCAGAGGAATAGGTCCAATCCCACCTAATTCGGTTTTAACTTTTGAAGTGGAATTATTGGGTGTTAAGTGAATTTCTTAAATTATTAAGAAAGCTATAGAAAAAGTTATGGCGTTTGTTGACAAACGCCATTAATGTAAAAAAAAATGTTCACAAATTATTTTCAGATGTTGAGCGAAACACTTACATCAATCTTTAACAAGCTTCCAGCAAAATCTGTTCACGCTCACTGTGACGGACCTTGCGGTGTATACGACCCTGCTTCTGCAAGAGTTGCCGCAGAGGCAGTTTTGTCTATGACAAAAAAACTTATTGCTTTAGCACCAGCTGGTAACGATCAAGCTTCTATTTCAGCTTATAACAACACTTTTTCTCGCTTCGTAGCGATTAAAGAAGAAGAATCACAAAAGGCCAAAAAAGAACTTCTAATCCTCTGGACTGATTACTTCAAGCCTGAACACTTAGCTACATATCCAGATCTTCATGACACTTTCTGGAAAGCAGCAAAGCTATGTAGTGCATGCAAGGTAAATATTGATCAAACCAAGGCAGAAGAATTATTAGCAGCTGTACAAAAAATTCACTCTATGTTTTGGTCTTCAAAAGGTAGAAATGATAGCTGGGTTACCGCAAGCTGATAAAAATCTTTTCCACAAGCCAGACTTATTTACTTTATTTACTTTAATAATCGGTTACCGACAACATTTACGTGTTGTCGGTTCTTCTATGGAAAAAACTCTTAAAGAGGGAGATTTAGTAACATATAAAAAGTTAAACCAAAAAAATATTGACTTAGAGATTGGCGATATCGTTGTTGCCTCTCATCCAAAAACAAAAAATAAGTTAATAATTAAAAGAATTCATAGGATTTATCAAAACAAATTTGATTTAAGGGGAGACAACTCTTTAGAAAGCACTGATAGTCGAGAATTGGGTTTAATTGAATTAGAGTTAATCATTGGAAAAGTAGACAAAATCTTCTCTAAATAGATTTAGGAGATTGGTATATATCCTTTCCTTAATTTATAACTTACCAATTAAATTTTTAACTCCAACAAATATATCTTCCTGTGACATAAGAGATTCACCAACCAAAACAGCATCAGCCCCATAACTCTTTACTAAAGCCAAATCCTCGCAAGTAAATAAACCTGACTCGCTTACCAAAGTAATAGAATTTGCCTTGATTTGATTAGCATAATTCTTAGCCAACTCCTTTGTAACTGCAAGATCAGTTTTAAAACTCTTTAAATTTCTATTATTAATACCTATTAAATTAAATACATTAATATTGAGTACTCGTTCAAGTTCTTCTGAGTCATGAACCTCTACTAATATTGTCAGTCCCAAATGTTCAGCAACCTTAGATAAGTACTTTAAATCAGAATCAGTGAGGATTGCGGCTATCAAAAGTGCTGCATCAGCGCCCGCAGCTCTTGCTTGATAAAGCTGATAGGGGTAAAGAATAAAATCTTTACAAAGTATTGGGATTTTGATTTCCTTTCTAACTTCAACTAAGACATCAAAACCACCTTGAAAAAATTTTTTATCTGTTAAGACTGATATACAGCTAGCACCTCCCTCTTCATACATTTTACCTATCATTCGCGCGTCAAAGTCCTCTCTAATTATCCCTCTACTTGGACTTGCTTTTTTTATTTCTGAGATTAGTGCTGGTTTCGACTTACTATTTTTTAATGCATCTATAAAATTTTTAGTTTTTGGTAAATTCTTGATCTTTTTTTTTAAATCTTCAAGCGAAACTTTTTTTCTTGCAATCTCTACTTCTAGATGTTTTTCCCAAACAATTTCCTCCAAAATATTTTTAGGTTTTGAATCTGGGTGAGGTATTGCATACTCTAAATTAGCTACTTTTATGCTTGGGTTAGGAGGTCTTCTTCTAATTTCCATAATTTAAATAATTAATGATCTATAAAAAATAAAATTTGATTTAACTACTTCTTTATTTGTAAGGATGCCTGTTTGTAGGCAACCTCTACAACTTCGCTTAATGTTGGATGAGTATGAACTTCTTTTGCTAAGTCATTGACTCGTTGTCTTCTAGAAATTGCATTAGAAACCTCTTGTATAAGATCAGCCGCATGTAATCCATAAATATGCGCGCCAAGGACCTCACCTGTATCTTTATTAAAAACCAACTTCATAATTCCATCACTTTCTAATTCAGCCAAGGCCTTAGAGTTCGCTTTAAAATAACTTCTAACAATTCCAAGTTCAAAGCCTTCATTTTTCGCTAAATCTTTGGCTTCTTCTTCCGAAAGTCCAACGGAACTTATCTCAGGGTGAGTAAAAGTCGCTGCAGGAATACTTCTGTAGTCAATTTCTATTGATTTTCCTAAAATATTTTTAACAGCTATACTCCCTTGCGCTGCAGCAGTATGGGCCAACATCAACTTACCCGTAACATCTCCCACTGCCCATAGATTAGAAATTGGTTTTTCATTTACCAATACTCTCATCTGATCATCAATTGGAATAAAACCTCTCGTTGTTTCAACTCCAACAGATTGGAGATTAAGATTTTTAGTCGACGGTACTCGGCCTGTTGCGACCAGAACAGCGTCAACTTGTAACTCCTCAATGACTTCTCGACTCTTTGCATCTGTAAGCTCGACCTCGACGGGACAACCTGGCTTAACTTTAGTAGCGAACACTCCAGCTCGAGTTTCAATATCTCTTTTATCAATTAGATTCCTTGAAGCAATTTTCGTGATATCAGGATCAAAAGTAGGCATTACTTTATCAAGAGCTTCAATCATGGTTACCTCACAGCCTAAAGCTGTATAAATATCAGCGAATTCCAAACCTATATAGCCACTACCAATTATTGCAATCCATCTTGGCAACCACTCTAAATTAATAGCCTCATCACTTGTGAAAACAGTTCGTCCATCAATTTCAATTCCAGGCGGGACAAAAGGGTCTGAGCCTGTGGCCAAGATAATATCTCTGGCAGAAAATATTCTATCAACTCCATTTGTTTCTCTTAAACCGACCTTTTGATTGCCTTCTAAACGTCCTTCTCCTCTAAGTATCTCAACTCCCGATCTTTCTAATGTTTTAGTTAGATTTTTTCGAATTGTCTCAACTAAGTTTTTTGCATGTTCGGCAATTTTTTTACGTTCAAATCTTACCGGAGCTGAATGTATACCAAATTCAGCAAGATGAGGAACATTTGCAAGCTCACGAACTTTGCCACTGGCTGCTAGTAATGCTTTAGACGGGACACAGCCTCTGTTGACACAGGTTCCACCCATATCTCTTGATTCGACAATCGCCACTTTCAAGCCAGCCTCTGCTGCATGTTTAGCAGCATCAAAACCTCCATATCCAGCTCCAACAACAATTAAGTCAAAGTCAAAAGAAATTTCACTCACGGTTTTTTTTGGATACCCTTAACCATTTTTACTCTTTGTCGCTCCAACAAGAGAGGAACTGCCGCAGATGCCACATTTAGTGAATCAACTAATGAGCTATGAGGCAACGTAACAAAGTCTGAACAACAGGCTTCAATTGAAGAATGAACACCTGAGCCTTCATTACCAAGAACCAATACAGTAGGGAGATCCCAGTCTAATTCCCAATAAGGTTTCACTTTCTTATCAGTAATTTTATTCGGTGAAATTGTTCCTACTACTTGGTAATTATCATCAATTGCAATATTGAGTTTTGAAACAAGCATTTCAATACTTGAAGAAGATGAATCTCCAATTCGTTCAAAAGGTAAATGAAGAACTGAGCCAGCTGAGGATCTTAAAACCTTTTGATTTAGGGGGTCTGCTCCAGAAGCTAACCACATAACTTCATATTCAGCAGCGAGAGCTGATCGGAATAAATTTCCCAAATTGCCAGGATCTTGAATCCTATCTAAAGCTAAAATGTGTTTTGGGGCTTTTCCCGGTTTTGGCAAACCTGACATTGGAAATATCGCTGCGACACCATCAGGTGTCACTGTTGACAAAGATGCTTCTAAAACATTTGTAGTTACTAGGGTTAATAAAGATCTTGAAGCTATTTTTTTTAAAACTTCCTCATGCTCATCACACCATTCAAAAGTTGCAATAACTTCTGTCGGCAAAAAATTTGTTTTCAAAGCCTCTTCTAACAAATGAGACCCCTCAAGCAAAAGAGAAGAATGCTCTTCGCGTCCAGTTTTTTTCAAAAGACCCCTTAATTTTCTAACCAAAGGGTTTCTTTTACTTGTAATCAGTGGCGAATATGAATTATTAATTTTTTAACCTCAAATTATTTAATTTTTAAAAAGCAAAAAAGTTTCTTGCATTGAAATAATCACTGAATTTTCTTATGAAATTCATTAAAAGATATATTAAAAATTTTATTCAAACTTTCAACATTATCAATATTTAATTTGAACCCATCAATTTTCAATACGGTTGACTGGACTATTTGAAATCCACTTGGCATTATGGCTGGGTAAGCAGTTCGCTCCAATATGAGTAGTGTGGCGACAATTAAAAGGAATATTATTCCGCCACATTTGGAGGTAAAAGGAGGGCGTCCGCTTAGTGGGGTTTTAAAAGTTAGTGGTGCAAAAAATTCTTCACTAGCTTTAATGGCTGCTTCTCTTCTTACGAAAGAAAAAATACTCATTAAAAATGTCCCACAACTTACGGACATTGAAGTCATGTCAGAGATTCTCCGTAATTTGGGTGCAAAGTTAACTAAAACAAATAATTCTATCGAGATTAATTCAGAGTCCATTCATAACGCTGAATTATCCCATCAACTAGTTCATAGCTTGAGAGCAAGTTTTTTCTGTGTTGGACCCTTACTTACAAGACTTGGAGAAGCAAAAATCCCTTTACCTGGTGGTTGTAATATTGGGGCTAGACCTGTTGATGAACATATCAATGGTCTAAAAGCTTTAGGAGCGGAAGTTGAAGTTATTGATGATGTTGTAAAAGCTCAAGTTTCAACCAACAACAAAAGATTAAGTGGCGCAAATATTACTCTTAATTATCCCAGCGTTGGAGCTACGGAAACCATATTGATGGCTTCTTGCTTAGCTTTAGGCAAAACAACAATATCGAATCCCGCTAGAGAACCAGAGATCCAGGATCTCGCGAAAATGCTTAATTCAATGGGAGCAAAGGTGTTTGGAGCTGGAACGAAAAAAATCACAATCATTGGAGTGGAATCTCTAAGCGGGACTTCTCATTGTGTTATCCCCGACAGGATAGAGGCAGGAACTTTTCTCATTGCTGCAGCAATAACACGGTCGCCTCTCATTATTGGTCCAGTCATCCCAAGTCATTTGAGCGCTGTTATTTCAAAATTACAAGAATGTGGCTGTTCAATATCTCATCATGGGAATCATCATTTAAAAATCACTCCAAGAGAGATTTCAGGAGTTGACATAACCACAAGTCCATTCCCAGGCTTTCCAACTGATCTTCAGGCTCCATTTATGTCATTAATGGCCACCGCTAAAGGTACAAGCAAAATCAAAGAAAGAGTTTTTGAGAAGAGAATGCAACATGTTTTGCAGCTAAATAAAATGGGTGCCTGTATTTATCTAGAAAACAATACTGCACATATAAAAGGAGTAAAAGAACTTATGGGTTCAAATGTAGAGGGGGGAGATTTACGTTCTTCTGCTGCCATTGTCCTTGCATGTCTCTATGCCAAAGGGAATAGTATTTTCACGGGCCTCGAACACTTAGATAGAGGCTATGAAAAATTAGAAGAAAAATTAACTAATGCAGGTTCTCTTATTTCTAGAAAATTTGATCAAACAACTTCTCATAGCTCTTTCTCTAACAAAATAATTAGTGAAGACAACATTGATACACAAAAAAATGCAGCTTAATTTCATAATTTTGCTAGTTTTGACATAAAATAAACATATGGGAGCGTGGTGGAATTGGTAGACGCACCGCACTCAAAATGCGGCACCTTCGGGTTTGTCGGTTCAAGTCCGACCGCTCCCACTTCATTGATGAAAACTTACAATCGTTTTCCCATAGACTTAATCAAGGGTAAAGGCTCATGGGTTTGGGACAAAAAAGGGCGGAAATATCTTGATGCTGTGGCTGGAATTGCAACTTGCTCACTAGGCCACAGTGATAAAGCATTAATCAAATCCTTATCAAAACAATTAAGGAAACTTCAACATGTATCTAACCTTTATGGGATACCAGAGCAAGAAGAACTAGCTCAATGGTTAACTTCACAAAGTTTTGCCAAGAGTGTATTTTTTTGCAATAGCGGTGCTGAAGCAAACGAAGCTGCAATTAAATTGGCAAGAAAATATGGGCATATTGAACGTAACATCAACAACCCAGTAATTCTTTGCTCAAAGGAAAGCTTCCACGGAAGAACACTCGCAGCTGTAAGTGCTACAGGACAACCAAAATACCACAAAGGTTTCGAGCCAATGGTTCAGGGATTTAAGTTTTTTTCTTATAACGATAGTGAATCTTTTGAAAATCTATTTGATGGTTTAGAAAAAACAGGTCCACAAATTGCAGCTGTATTAATTGAACCTATACAAGGTGAGGGAGGCATAAATACTGGGGAAAAATCATTTTTTGAGCTCTTAAGAAAAAAATGTACCCATAGCAATGTTTTATTGATCTTTGACGAAGTCCAAACTGGAATGGGAAGGACAGGTACTCTTTGGGGATATGAACAACTGGGTATTGAACCTGATGTTTTCACACTAGCCAAAGGGCTGGGTGGAGGTCATGCCATTGGAGCTATATTGGTTAATCAATTAGCTGACGTCTTTCAGCCCGGTGATCATGCCAGCACTTTTGGAGGGAATCCTTTCGCTTGTAGAGCAGCTCTAACCGTTGGGAAAGAAATACAAAAAAGAGACCTCCTAAATAAAGTCAACGAGAGAGGTGCTCAATTAAAAGAAGGATTAATTAAACTTTCAAATAAATATTCAGACATATTTCTTTCCACTAGAGGCGTTGGGCTTATTCAAGGTCTCGTTATAAAAGACAATATAAAAATAACATCTCTTGATATTGTCAAATCCGCCTTAGAAGAGAAACTACTTCTAGTATCAGCTGGTGTAAAAGTATTAAGAATAGTCCCTCCTCTAACTATTACAAAAAAAGAAATTAACGAGCTTTTATCGAGACTAGACAAATGTCTGATGAAACTTTCATAGCACACTCGAATTTCATTTTTGAAAGCAAGAGCAAAGAATATAAAGATATGAATCTGGGCATAGATCGTATGTCATTGGCTATTAATGCCATGGGAGATCCCTGTAAAAAAATACCTGCTATCCACATAGCAGGAACAAACGGGAAAGGCTCTATTGCCGCATATATTAATAGTGTTCTGAGCTTAGTAAATATTAAAACTGGGGTTACCACTTCTCCCCATTTAGTTGATTGGGTCGAGAGAATTTGTATCAACAAGACTCCAATATCAAAAGAAGAATTTAAATCATTAAGCCTGTCTCTTACTCCTATTGCAAAAAAATATAGCTTGACCCCTTTTGAATGTGTTATTGCAATAGCACTTAAATATTTTACTTTAAAGGAAGTTGAACTTCTTATCCTTGAAGTAGGTCTTGGGGGTAGACTTGATGCAACGACCGCGCATCAATATAGACCTATTATTGCATTTGGAGCTATTGGACTTGATCATTGTGAATATTTAGGCAATAGTCTAGAAAAAGTAGCTATTGAGAAAGCAGCTGTAATAACTAAAAAAAGTACTGTCATTACAGCTGCTCAACACAATATTGTAAAAAGAGTTTTCGAGGAGACTGCTATGAGGCAACAAGCAGTTATTCACTGGGTAGATCCACTTCCATCAGACTGGGAACTCGGCCTATCAGGAGAAATACAAAAAGAAAATGCAGCTGTAGCCAAAGGGGTTATTGAATCCTTAAAACAAATTGGATGGATTATTTCTAAAGAACAAATTCGAGAAGGCCTATCTCTTGCTAAATGGCCTGGAAGACTTCAAACAACAAAATGGAAAGGGATGCCCATAGTTGTTGATGGTGCACATAATCCTCATGCGGCTAAGCAATTATCAATTGAAAGAGACACATGGACTGATCAAAAAAATGGAATTATTTGGATACTTGGGATTCAAAGAAGAAAAGACATGATAAGCATTTTGCATAAGCTTATTAGAGAAAAAGATTTAGCTTGGATAGTTCCTATCCCAGGCCAACAAAGCTGGTCAAAAGATCAAATTTTAAGTTTTTGCCCTGAATATAAAGACCAAA
The DNA here is from genome assembly GCA_902634795.1 of uncultured Prochlorococcus sp. Taxonomy (GTDB): domain Bacteria; phylum Cyanobacteriota; class Cyanobacteriia; order PCC-6307; family Cyanobiaceae; genus Prochlorococcus_B. Next base: position 16,930 of record CACPLK010000022.1, read on the forward strand.
TCAAAGAGGCACTTGGTGTAGAAGAAGTTTTATCAACACTTAAAAAACAACATAGATGGCCATCTCCACCACCTATCATTTCAGGATCGCTATATTTAATAGGTGACCTTTTTCAAAGGAACATATTGACAAGTTAAATTGTTTAAAAATAAAGCAATTAAATCAATTGACTTTTAGATTCCACCCTTTGAGTTTACCTGGATTGAGAATCCCCTTTGGATCAAACTTACTCTTAGCTTGCACTTGATCAGAATCAATTACACCTAGGCCTCCATCTTCAACAGTGATTGTATGCGGATTAAAAATCACTGCGCCAAGGTCTTTGCATTGACTAATTAATTGATTCATAGCTTCTTCACCTTGCCATTTAACAAGAGGAAGTGAAGCTAATCTTTGAACTCCATTTTGACGAACACATTCCAGATGCCATAAAAGATTCGATCCCCACTCAGATTTCAATTTTCTCATCATCTCAGATTCAGGCTGAGGGAGAAGCATTTGCAAATATGTCCAATCAGGATCAATGCCACGCATATGCAAAGTTGTATGGTTCCAAGAAAGCTCTCGAAGTCCTGTCCCTGCCCTTAGGTTTTCTGGCCCTAAGTCATAAACGTCAGCACCAGCTGATTTTGCAAGACACTCAATTGTACTAACACCATCAGACGAGACCAGTAGTAAAATCCTATGTTTACCTGAAGGTTTACCAGACCAATGCGGAAGAAAATTAACAATTTCTTTTTCCAATAAAGATCCCAAATAAAGCTCCAGTGCAGCGCAATTAAATTTGCTTAATAAGTCCACAGCCTGTTGCCAATCAAAGCAGTCGACAACTATTTGTTGCCATTTAATATATGGAGCAGTTGTTAATTTCAATGCAGTAATAATCCCGTTTGTTCCATAAGCATGATTCAAAGCCTCTGAATTATTTGCGTTCAATTCAAGTTTTCTTGGTGAATCCTCAGTCGTTATTATTTCTAGGGATTGCAAATGCCCAGGATCTCGCAAGAATCCCCAACGAACGGATCCTATTCCACCTGAACCACCAGCGATAAAGCCACCAATAGAGGCGCTTCTCCATGTACTTGGAAGCAACCGCAATTGACGACCATGCTTAATCAACTCATCATTAATATCTCTAAGCAAACAACCAGATTCAACTGTAATTTCACCTGATTTTGAATCGAAATTTCTAATTTTCTTAAGACCAGACATAACCATAACAACTCCACCGTTCAAAGGAACACACTGCCCATAGTTACCTGTTCCAGAGCCTCTGAGGGTCAAAGGAGTTGAATACTTATTACATATTTGAGCCACAACAATAATTGCATCTACAGAGAGTGGTCTAACGACTAAGTCAGCGACACAATCTTTTAATTCATTGATCAATATTGGCGAATAATCAAAGAAATCTTTAGAGAACCTTTTTAAATCACTAGTTTTTTGATAGATCTCTAGATCAGAAATTGATTTGAGTTCATTTAAAAGCAACTTTATTTTCTCTTTATTAGTCATGACTAATCATTTGTGAATGTTGATTTTTTGTTTTGGCAATTCATTCAAGAATTCACCATTAACCACTACTCTTCTTTTAGGTCTCTCAGACAAAGCTTTTACCCAACTGTTTGAATCTAACAAAATAAAATCGGCAGGACTTCCCTTCTGAAAAAGGCCATCCCATTGAAGACTGAGGACGTGAGCTGCAGACGAAGTAAACGGAGAAAGTCCCAATCTGTCCCAAGGTGATAAATGAGCAATTGGCATAGAAAAAGCCATTAAATTTATTGGATCAAAATTAGATAAAGGAAACCATGCATCATTTACATTGTCTCCTCCAACAGATACAACAACTCCAGCCTCTTGAAGTTGAAATATTGGAGCTAATGGTCTTTTAATTAAAGTGGCTCGATCTTTTCTTCCGAGAAGCCAAGAATTAGTTAGTGGCAAAGCAACAACTTTTAACTTGTTTTTAGCCATTTCTTTTGCCAAATCTGCAATCGCCTTTTCTCCTAGTAAACCCATACTGCTTAAATGACTACAAGTTATTGATATCTCATTTTTAACTTGACCTAATACTTCTAGAAGTAATTTCAATCCTCCAGCCGAGCAAGATTGAGACTCATCAATATGTAGATCAATATCACAATTAAGTCTATTTGCAA
>CACPLK010000023.1 GCA_902634795.1 uncultured Prochlorococcus sp.
TCAATCAAGAAGTAGTTAAAAGCGCATGGGAAGGACTTCAAATAACAATTGCTACAGCTTTAACTAGCTGGGTTATAAGTATGGTTATTGGAATTCTTTTAGGTGTACTATCTACAGATTTATTTTGGAAAAGTATTCCTAAATTTTCTTATTTAGGTAAATTCATAAAATACTCTTTAGCAATTCCAAGATCAATACATGAAGTAGTCTGGGGCCTGCTATTTATACAAATTTTAGGTTTGAATATTTGGGTGGCAATTATATCTGTAGTCATTCCCTATTCAGCCTTAACAGCAAGAGTAATTTCAGAGCAACTAGATGGTTGTGACATACAACCTCTAATAGCAATTAAGAATACTGGATCTAATGTTATAAGCTCATTTATAACTATTATACTACCAAAGTTAATACCTATTGTATCTACATATGGAAGTTACAGATTTGAATGTGCAATTAGAGGTGTAACATTACTTGGAATATTTGGATTAGGAGGTATAGGAACAGAACTATATTTAACTTTAAAATCCTTTGAGTTCAATGAAATGTGGACTTGTTTGTGGATGCTTTGGTTAGTTATGATTTTATTAGAGAAATCTATAAGATATTTAAGAAGTTATTTATCTGGAAATATTAGTTTGAAAAATTCATTCTTAATTTCAATCTCAATATTTTTACTATCTCTATCGTTAGGTATTAATTGGCTTTATAATCTAAATTTCGAGATATTTACTCCATTAAGCTTTTCGTATTTAAATTTACCTTCATTCGTAGAGATAAGAAATGGATTTAATACCTTACCTCTTTTTAAACTAATCATTACAACAATTTTAATAACTTTTTTAGCGTCTGGGATTGCAATAGCGACACCTCCTCTTTTACTAGTATTATTCCCAGGTAAATTCCCTCTAAAAGTTCAAAATCTTATTTGGATCTTCTTTAGATTGATACCTCCTCCATTGACCACTATACTTATTCTTCTTTTTACTAATCCTAATATATCTGTAGCCGCATTATCACTAGGAATTACACATATGGGTGTCATGGGAAGATTACTTACAGATAATATACTAAATCAAGAAAAAAATATTTATCGAGCAATTAAAAGCAATGGTTCAAGCAAGAAATCAGCAACACTTTATGGAATATTAGCCCCCCAAAGTAATAGTTACTTAGCTTATGGAGCATATAGAAGTGACGTAATTCTAAAGGAAACAGCAATTATAGGTGCAGTCGGAGGAGTAGGATTAGGGTGGCAATTACAGGAATCACTAAGCTCATTCGATTGGGCACAAGTCATGATAATAACTGCTACTTTCTCATTATTAACAATGTCAGGAGAATTTTTATTTAACACTTCTCAAAATTATTGGTTAAAGAATTCAACCAACAATTTCATTAGTTAGTTATTTTATTCAACATATCGACTTATGAATAAATATCAGAAAAAATTAATCATAATTGGAGATAGTGGGGTTTATGGATGGGGAGATCTAGAGGGAGGGGGTTGGTCTGAGAGATTAAGACAAAACTGGTTAAATTTAGATGGTGCACCTATCATTTATTCTCTTGGAATAAGAGGAGATGGATTAGAGAAAGTTGCTATAAGATATAAGAATGAGTGGGCATCAAGGGGAGAGTTAAGGAGAAAAGTTCCTGAAGGTATTTTGCTATCAATTGGATTAAATGATACAGCTAGAATTGGAAGAAAAGATGGCAGGCCCCAACTTTCCGAAGATGCTTTTAAATTTGGCTTAAAACAATTAGTAAACGAAATTAAGAATGAAGTACATATAATGGTTCTTGGATTAACACCTGTTAATGAAGACTCAATGCCTTTTGCAGAATGTCTTTGGTATTCAAATCAAGCTTGTTCTAAATATGAAAATAAAATTGAAGAAACTTGCTTAGAATTAAATGTTCCTTTTTTATCTATCCATGAGAAAATGATCAACCTATTATCATTTAAAGAATTACTCTCATCAGATGGAATACATCTAAATACTAAGGGTCATAAATGGATTTATGACCAAATTAGCGAATGGCCAGCACTGAAGAATTGGGCTGATTTAAAATAAACATTTCAAACAAACTTCAAATATAAAAAGATAGAAATAATAGCGGCTATAGATGTCTGGATAGAATTAACTAATTCATTAGTCATCCAATCAATCTTATTTTGAACTACTGCTCCAATATAACTTTCCAAAAATGTTGCTAAATAACCAGAGAAGAAGACTATAAAAGCAACAGATAGTCCAGAAATAATCGATAGATTAAGCATAAAAACAGTCATGATAAAACTTCCTAACAAACCAGCCATTGAACCTTCGATACTTATTGCCCCCTCTGTTCCTGGTGATACTGACTTTAAAGTCGTAATTAGAAAAGTTCTTTTACCAAATCTTTTGCCAATTTCACTTGAAAAGGTATCGGAAAGTTTTGCACTGAAACTAGAAGCAAAACCTACCATGAATAAATTTAAAAAATTTGGCCAAAGACAACTTAATAAAGCGAGTGAGCAACCTGTTGCTGCAGACCCCCATACATTTTCAGGGCCACGTTGACCACCTCTTGCTTCAGCAATCCCTCGGGAAGCCTTATTTTTGTATCCAATTTTTGTAACTAAAGTTCCCAACAAGAGATATACACAAACTGATATCCAACCATTCCAGCCAATAGATCCTAATAAAAGTGTTCCAAGTATTCCAGCATGAATCCAACCTTTCTTAGTTAAAAATGGAAGCCTATGTCCCACAAATATCAACAAGAAATTAATCAAAAAAGCATTAATCCAAATACCGCTTATAGAAGAAAAGTTAGCCATCGTTCCTAACTAGCATGCCTATTTCAAAACAATAGACGGTTTTATGATCAAAAATATTCAATCTTAAAGGGATGATTTAAGTCTTCTCCATGAAGTCATTAATTGACAGGCACTTACGGCAGCTGTTGATGTCCTCAAAATAGTTTCTCCCATAGATACCCCAGATAAGCCAGAGTCAAAAGCTAATGCCTCTTCATCTTTATTCCAGCCTCCCTCTGGGCCAATTACCACCCAAACTTGATTGACTTTATGTGGTGTTTCTTTTAACCAATACACACAATCTTGCAAATTTTGAATGCGAGTTGTGGCAAATCCGATTTGAGCTTCGGAAGGTAAATCATTTATCCAATCAGAAAATATCAATGCCTGCATTAATTCTGGACTCCATAGTCTTTCAGATTGCTCAACGGCTTCATAAATAATTTTTTTATATCTAGAAAATTTTTCGTTATTGCATTCTTTAACTACTGATCGTTTTGAAATCAATGGTTGAATGATGTCAACTCCTATCTCACAACTCATTTGCAATATGTTTTCAAACCCCTTTTTAGGGATAACTACAGCAATGCATATTAATGGCCTCTGTCTTGAAGCTACTTGGATAGGTTTATCAAAACCATTGGTAAGTTTTATAGTTTGTTTTTCAACAATTTTTGCGTTCCAAAGATGACCTTTTCCATCAATAACCTCTATAAGATCTTCCGATCTCATCCTCATAACCCTAGATAAGTAATGTGATTCATCAGAGGTCAATATCAACTCTCCATTTGAATCGATTTCATCACTTAATCGATTTGAATTTATAAATAATCTTCTTTTCTCAGCCATAGAAAATTAATCTGTAGAAGAAAAAATTGCATCAGGATGTTCCTCTACTGGCCAATCTTGATTGACTCCTCCGATAATTAGTTCCTCTATTTTTACAACATCGACATCCATTTGTTTTAGTACATTTATCAAAACATCAATCGCGATGAGGTCAGAAGTACCTAGATCGACCCAACATCTGGCCCAACACTCATTAAATTCAAATTCTCCAAGATTATGCATTAATGATGGAAGACTAGAGGAGTTATCGTCATTTTCATAGCTCATCCAACTGACATCAGAACCCATTTCGTGAGTTTGCAAATTCTCAGAATTAAATCCCCCAAGCCTGCCTAGTACATACCAAGAATCAAAAATACCATCGACGTATTCTTTTTCCCCCTTACTTGGAACATCTGAATATCTAAGCCATATCCAACAATTGAAAGGATCAACTTCACGAAATCGAACTTCCATAAACAACAGATCTTGAAAAAGAAAAACTAAAAGATAACAAACATAATCTAATGTAAATTGATCAAAGAAAATTGAAAAATCTCTATTTAATTGATCAAAGCCTCAATAAAAAAGAATGCTTAGTTTAAAAAATATTTATTACCATCCCTCAACAGCAGAGAACCCAATCCTTAAAGATTTGTATTTAAAATCAAACACTGGAAAAATCACAGTTATTAGAGGACCCAGTGGAAGTGGAAAAACCACATTGGTAGAAATCATTAGCGGTCTATCGGTATATCAAAAAGGAGAGATCACATGGTTCAACAAAACTCTAAATGCACGTCAGCGCAGGTGGTTATGTGGATTAGTTTTTCAATTTCCAGAAAGATATTTTCTTGGATTATCGGTAGCTCAAGAATTACGACTTGGACATAAGAGATTAACGACTGAAGAACAAATATCAGCTCTCACAAAAGTGGGGTTAATCAACTTAGATTTAAAGAAGCCGCCAGAATCTCTTAGTGGAGGTCAACAACGACGACTAGCTATTGCTGTACAACTATTAAGGAGTCCAAAAGTACTTTTATTGGATGAGCCAACAGCAGGTTTAGATTGGTCAGTGAGAAACGGAATTATAGAATTACTCGAAAAGCTTAAAGACAAGCAAACTATTCTAATAGTTACTCATGAACCCGAACTTTTTAAAAATTTGAATACCGACAACTATGAGTTGCACAATGGTCAACTTATCCCTGAGTAAACAATTAAACTAATCAATGACAGATTTACTAGTTAGGGCTACTGCTGCGAAAGGAGGGATCAGGCTAGTAGCAGTATCAACAACCGAATCAACTAAAGAAGCAAAAGAAAGACATTCTCTTTCATATTTAACTTCTGCAATTGTAGGTAGGGCAATGAGTGCAAGCCTCTTGCTTGCAAGCTCAATGAAGGTAAATCATGGAAGGGTGACTTTGAGAGTAAGCTCAAATGGACCACTAAAAGGTTTAACTATTGATGCGGGTAGAGATGGAAGTGTGAGAGGTTACGTTGGTGATCCAAATCTTGAATTAGACCTAATTAAAAATAAAAGCAATCACTATACATTTGATTTTAAAAAAGCTACAGGTATTGGCTATCTACATGTTATTAGAGATGATGGGAAAGGTGAGCCACACAACAGCACAGTTGAATTAATTAATGGAGGCATAGGTGAAGACATAGCTTCTTATTTATTACATTCTGAACAAACACCATCAGCTGTGTTTGTTGGAGAAAGAATTAATCAAGATGGAATAGTTTGTAGCGGAGGACTTATAGCACAAATACTTCCTAAAGCAGAACGAGACCATTCATTGATAGATCTACTGGAAGATCGTTGTAAAGAAATCAATTCTTTTAGTGAGTTATTAAACAAAAAAGGGAATAACCTTATTTCTCTAATTGAAGAAATTTTTCCTGATCTTGATCAATCACATTCAGATATTATTAGCACATCTCAAGAAGTTCGTTTTAAATGTAGATGCTCAAGAGAAAGAAGCCTATCAGCATTGAAGATATTGGGAAAAAAAGAACTTCAGGAAATGATAAAGGAGGATGGCAAAGCAGAACTTACATGTCAATTCTGCAAAAATGTTTATCTTGTTAACGAGGACGAATTGATATCTTTAATAGATTAAAAGATTAATCAAGGAAAATAACTCCTAACCAAAGTAAAAATACTGCGGGTATTGCCTCAAATTTGTCTGAAGACAATGATCCGGAGTTATCAATAAATGATTGAGCACCACCCAAAAGTAATGCCCCAGAGAGAAGTCCAATACTAAGAAGAAGAATGCACCAGAGGATAGAGGAAAAGAAAGGCCTACCTCTACGAGACTGACTAATGAATAAACCTATTGTTGAGAATGAAAGTATTAATTCAACACTTTCAGAAGGGACAATTAAAACAAGTAAAAAAGCCAATATTCCAAGTGAAATCCTTATATTTAATTCTTGTCCAGAGGGCAACTCTAAACTTGGTAAAAAATTAGATTTTGATGCCTCGTATTTAGGAAGATTTAAATTTTTCAACCTAGTGAGAAGTGAACCAGGTCCTATTTCGCCGACTTTCTTTGCTTCATTTTCTTTCTTTGAAGCGGTTATTGCCTCGTTACTTGCATTGCCAAGTTGTCTTGACTTAAGACTTACCATTAGCAATGAATCATAAGCAGCTTCTATTTTTGCTTTAGTGATTTGGTCATCTCCAGCCTCAATTAACTTTTTGTCTCTTGCTTCTTGAATAGCATCAAAACTTGCACCCTCATTTACTCCAAGTATGAAATATGGATCTTGTGAGTTTGAATTTGATTGTGAATTAGTACCAGGATTCATAGATTTTTCAAAAAAAGATTTATGAACTCTCTTTAATTATTTAGATATTAATCTACTTTAAAGGGAAACAGGATCCACACCACTGACAACCGGAGCAACTGAATTTAATTCCATTTCAGGATGATCTTCCTTTAACTGATTTAGATTCCATTCATTTTTAAAAAGAAGTACTGGTCTAAGCCAAGCATCCTGAACCGTTTTGCAATTAAAAATTCTCCCAACCTCCTCTAAAGCAGGCCATCCCCCTTTTACCCATCTAGCGACTTGATAACCCATTGGTTCAAGCCTAGTTTCCACTCCATATTCACTAGCAAGTCGATGTTGTACCACCTCAAGCTGAAGCTGACCAACTGCGGCCAAGATTGGATCTCTTTTGCTTTGATCTTTATCGTAAAGAATTTGGACTGCTCCTTCCTCTCTTAATTCATTGACACCTTTTCTAAAGTTCTTAAAAGCTGAAGGATTAGGATTTCTCAACCAGCTAAATATCTCGGGGCTAAAACATGGAATTCCTTCAAATTCAACTCTAGGTCCAATAAATAATGTATCTCCAATCGAAAACATCCCTGGATTATTCAAACCAATAACATCCCCAGGATAAGCATCATCAACAACAGCCCTATCTTGACCAAAAATCTTTTGGGGCCTTGAGAGCCTGATTTGTTTACCTGTTCTAGCGTGTTGAACTGTCATATCTTTTTTAAACCTCCCACTACATACACGCACAAAGGCAACTCTATCTCTATGTTTTGGATCCATATTTGCTTGTAATTTAAATACAAATCCACTAAATGATTCTCTTGTAGGAACGATTGGTCCATCAAAGCTATTTCGAGCGACGGGTCCCTGAGATAGCTCAAGAAAATTATCTAAAAATGGCCTAACCCCGAAGTTAGTCATTGCAGATCCAAAAAACACAGGAGTTAATTCGCCAGATAATATTAATTCTTGATTTAGTTCACAACCAGCCTCATCAAGGATCTCGATCTCTTCAAGTGCTTTTGTCAATAATTCTTCTTCTACTAAATTTTTAAGTTCCGGATCATTAATTTTCAACCTTATTTCACTAGATTGTTTCCCTCTTTCCGCTCGAGAAAATAAAACAACTTCTTTGGTGGCACGCTCAACAACACCTCTAAAAAGCTCACCACTTCCTATTGGCCAATTTACTGCAAAGGTTAATAATCCTAATTCAGACTCAATCTCATCTAATAATTCCAGCGGTTCTTGACCTGGCCTATCCATCTTATTGATAAACGTAAAAATTGGGATTTGACGCATTCTGCATACCTCAAAAAGCTTTCTTGTTTGAGGTTCAAGTCCTTTCGCTGCATCCTCAAGCATTACAGCATTATCAGCAGCTGCAAGTGTCCTATACGTATCTTCAGAAAAATCCTGATGACCAGGGGTATCTAATAAATTAATAGTCTTATTTTTATAAGCAAATTGTAAAACAGTTGATGTAATTGATATGCCTCTTTGTTTTTCAAGTTCCATCCAGTCAGAAGTAACTTTTCTCTGTTCTCCTCTTGCTTTTACTGCTCCAGCTTGTTGAATAGCTCCGCCATAAAGTAAAAGTTTTTCTGTCAAAGTGGTTTTTCCTGCATCAGGGTGGGAAATAATCGCAAAATTTCTTCTTTTACCAACCTCCTTACTTAAAGATATAGTTAGTTCTTCTTCTAAATTTGGATCTAAATTAGTTTTGTCTTGGGGAGTTGATTTCATTATTGTTTTTGGTTGTTCAATTTTCAAGGGAAAAGATTAAATACGCCCAATAATCTCAAAATAAAGCTCATCAACTTGAAAAACCTCTAATTGAGATAACCCTGCATCGACTAGCTGTTGAGAAACTTCCTCAACTGTAAATGATGCCTTGAGAGATGCATAAAAATCCTTTTTTAGAATTTCTGGAGAATTTGAAAGATGTTTTTCCTTTAGCTCAAATGCTTTTTCAATAGAAGCAGGCCTTATTAAATCACGATGAATATGAATACACTTTGTTTTACCAAGTTTTTTTAATGCCCCCCAAAAACGATAAGGATCGTGAAAATGATGCAAAGCACTATTACTGACTAGAACATCAGCTTTAAAAGGAAAATGGATATCACCCAAGGTTATCGAATTAATGTCAATCAATTCATAAGAAAGATTGTTCCTAAGATTGTCGGAAAGTTTTCTTTCTGCTTCATTCAACATTTCCTTTGAGCCATCAATTCCTAAAACATTTACAACAGGCCAATTCTTGGCAATTCTTTCTGCAATATTTCCTGGACCACATGCCATATCAAAAATCAAATCAGTTTTATTAAGAGTTCTTCCTACTTTTTTTAAATATTTTTCAAGCGATTTAACCACCATTGAATCACTCCTAGAAAAATCCGCATCCGCATAAGCCCTTACCTGCGAAGGGATTTGCATAAGTTCTGGTTCCGGTGTTCTATTCATTACTAAAAGAAAAAATTTGTTTTTTCCTTTGGAGCCCTGTAGATGGTGTTAAAAAAACTTGCTAACGCTATACATGGCGTTACCGTAGTATTTACTAAAGGGATACAAAGATTTTGACAATCGCAACAAGCCAGCCCGAAACAAATAATTCAGCATCGGGGGAAAAAAATGTTACAACTGATTTTCCAATAACTGCACCTGCAGCAAATCCTGTCTTCTACAGAACTTACAGCAGGAAACTTCCAGCAGGTCGTGAAAGCTGGGAACAAGTAAATAGAAGAAACCTTGATGGTCTAAAAAAGCTTGGATCATTAAACGAAGCTGAAATAAATTTAATGCAAAGAATGCAACAGGAGAAAAAAGCTCTTCCCTCAGGTCGATGGCTTTGGATAGGAGGAACAGAATGGATTGAGAAAGAGAAGAATTTTTCTGGAGCCTACAATTGCACCTCAACAAATCTTGTTGATTGGCAAGCCTTTGGACTCATGATGGATTTAGCCATGATGGGTTGCGGAACGGGAGCAATAATCGAGCCTCACTTGATTGATCAACTGCCAGAGGTTACAAATACAATCAATATTGAAAATGTTTCAGATATTGGATTGACCCCTCCTGAAGAAAGAAATGAAAAGACTACATTCTCTATTCTGGACAATAATGTACTCATAAAGGTTGGGGATAGTAGACGTGGATGGGTTGATAGCTATCAAAAAATCCTTGAATTAAGTAGTGACAACAGTTTCAATTCTAAAGTTATTAATGTATCTATTGATTTACAAGATGTAAGGCCAGCGGGTGAATCACTCAAAGGGTTCGGAGGTATGGCGAATCCAGTCAAACTTAAAGATTTATATCCTCGCGTAGCGAAGCTTTTAAACAAAGCGATAGGAAGGAAACTTACTTCAATTGAATGTTGTTTACTTATCGACGAAGCAGCCGTAACAATAGTTGCTGGCAATATCAGAAGAAGTGCAGGTATGCGTCAATTTTCTTCAAAAGATTTAGAAGCGGCTGGTGCTAAAGAAAATTTATGGAAGCAAGACTCAGATGGTAATTGGAGTATTGACCCAGAGAAGGATGCATTAAGAATGGCCAACCATACTCGTGTCTACCACACTAAACCTGAATTAAAAGTTCTTGAAGAGGCGGTTATTAAGCAATTTCATTCAGGAGAGGGAGCCATTCAATTTGCTCCAGAAGCAATTGCTCGTTCAAATGCTGACATTCTTTCAACAGTAGAACTGAGGAATGAATTTATAGATATTTATTGCGACCAAGGGAAAGAAGAAGCCTCCAAGTGGATTCAATCAAATTACGGTCCATTTGATGATAATGAACTTATTCACAGACTCAGTAGATATGGTCTTAATCCTTGCGGAGAAATTCTAGGTTCAGATTTTCACTGTAATCTTGCAGAAGTCCATCTTAATCAAATTGATCCATTAGACATAAATCAACAAGAAGATGCCTTCAAATCAGCAGCTTTGTCAGTTGCTTGTCTTCTTAATCATCGATTCGAAGTAGAGCGATATAGAAAAAGTCGTGAATGGGATCCCATTGTTGGTGTCAGTTTTACAGGACTTTTTGACTTTTTTGTTCATGCCTTTGGAACAGACTGGCTAAAGTGGTGGGAAGCCGGCCGACCTGAGACAAAAGAAGGGCAGGTTTTTAAAACCAAAGAAGCTACTTTTTTGAGTCGTTGGAGAAAAATCGTCAACGATACAGTATTTGATTATTGCGATAGACATAATATTCGCCGTCCAAGTCGTTGTACAACAGTTCAACCTGCAGGTACAAAAAGTCTTCTAACTGGGGCTTCACCAGGTTGGCATCCTCCAAAAGCTCAACGTTTTATTAGAAGAATTACTTTCAGGAAGAATGATCCAGTGGCATTAGCTTGCATGGATTATGGATACACAATCGTCCCTTCGCAGTCAGATAAAGATGAAAATGGAAAATTACTAGACAATCCATTTGATCCAAAATGTACTGAGTGGCTAGTTGAAATACCTACTGAAGTAAGTTGGGCAAATATACCTGGTGCGGATGAAATAAATATAAATAACTTCTCAGCTCTCGCACAATTTGATTTTTATATGCAAGTTCAAACAAACTACACAGACCACAACACCTCTGCAACAATTGAATTCAGAGAAAATGAGATAGAGGGTTTAGCAAAAGCGCTACATAGCTCAATCAATAAAAATAAAGGTTATATCTCAGCTGCCTTGTTAGCAAGATTTGATGCAAATGCGACCTTCCCTAGACTTCCTTTTGAACCTATTGACGAAGAATGCTACACAAAAATGCAATCAGAGGTCATAAAAAGAAGAGATAATTGTGATTTCTTTGATGCTCTTAGTCGATATGATCAAGGTGAGCTCACTGAAGCAGGCCCCGCAGGTTGCGATTCCGATAAATGCTTACTACCACTTGCCAAACCAGCTTAAGAGCACTCATTCAATCTAGAAAGACAGTATTCTCATATCAACCGAAAGAAGAAATTGCTAAGCCAATAAAATAAGTTTACTTTTTCAAAGAAGTTTTAAAGTTAATTGTCTATATTAGAAAATTTGGCTAACTATTAAATAGGTAACGTGTTCCTTAAAATTTAAATGACTACGACTAATAAACCATTAAAGATTAGTGGAACAAGTACTAATGATGCACTTATAGATCAATTGAGAGCTTGTCAAACCCCTGATGAAATTCTGAAATTCGAGAATTGGTTCAATTCAAATATTGAATCAGACAAACTTTATAAAAGAATTTGTGAACTACTCAAAAACAGGAGTATTTCTAGAGCATTAGGATCAAAACTGCTCCTAACGATTATTGAGGATAGAGAAAATACTATAAATAATTTGTCAGTTCAATAATTTTTATTTAGTTCTACTAATCCAAAATCAATTGTATTCCTCTCTTTTTAGAAAGGAAATGGTCCTGATGCCCCGCTTGAAGCAGTAAAGCCAGAAAGAGCCCATATTCCAAAGGAAAATAGTGCGCATCCAATAAAAAACATCAAGTGAGCCACATAACGGTATTTCTCTTTTTGACTAATACCACCCTCCATAGGGAGGTCTCCAAGGAAACGAGATTGTGGGCTCTTGTTGCTTGCCATGAATGTGATTTACCAATGTTTGAAATTATTGCACAAATAACCTCATTGACATTTATCCGTAAAAGAATCTATAGGTTCTGACATTTTTAAAGGTCTAGGAGGATCCTCATAGAAACTGAATTAATAGAAAAAGAGATGAAATTGTTGTTTGAGCAATTTTCCTAAGATTTAGAAGCTAATAGGGTAATATTTGAAGTGGAGAGTTGGTCGAGTGGTTTATGGCTCTAGTCTTGAAAACTAGCATGGGGGCAACTCCATCGGGGGTTCGAATCCCCCACTCTCCGTTTTTAATTGGGGAGTTTGGAGGTATCTAATTATAATTTTGAAACTGCCGTCTAAAAAATAAGCCAAAATATTTGACAATTTAAGTAAAACAATAGAGATAAGTTACTAAAAATCACAAAACTAGATCCAAGAAATCTAAAGCCTATTCACATTAAAATAAATGGTGATACAAAAACCCTATTAAAAAAGATTTATTTTTAGACAAGTTATATAAGTAAGTCAAATGTTTAATGCCTGCAAGAAAGCAATAATTCTCATGATTCTTTTATTTTTTCGTTAAGGTATTTTTTAGATTTTTATGATACTGACCTGTTAACTATCAAATCAAACTTTTAAATCTTAGAGATTTATTTGATAGTTTTCTTAAAAGCTCAGCAACCCATAGATTACTTAATTAAAATCAAAATGAAAGAAGAGCGCTACTTAAAAGACAGAGAAGCAATTGTGAGGGCTGACATTTGGAAAGAGATTACTTCGTCTTGCAAAGGGCTTAGAACTGAGCTTGGGTACACAAATATCCAAATAGTTGCGTTTCTAAAAGAAATAACAAAAACATTTGAAAGAGACCAACTTTAACCCCTCAAGTATTAATTTATTTTCTAGTAAAATTCTATTTCTCTATTGGTTTTAAAGCTTCATCAATACTATTTATTGCATTAGGAACACTATTTAAAGCAGACGTTAATCTCCAAAAAGCTCCTCCAAACAGTGCACTAACATCACCTAAACTTTTTAGAAAGTAATTTGGACTTCTCTCATAAGCTCTATCTGCTATTGAGGATGCCTTCCAAGGGTTCCAAGAAGCAAAGTTAACAATACTTCTGTAAGCACTTGGCCAGGGATTATTCGGCAATAAAACCTCTAAATTCCTGAGATAAATATCTGCTTCAGAAGGTCTATTCGATAATATCTTTAGAAGCGATAAGGACCATAAAGATTCAACATTTTCTGGGTTAGCACTTAATTTTAATAAAGCCTTATCTCTAACTATGTTTTGATATTTTAAATGCCCATCAAGCATATGTTCAACTTCTATTTCATCAAAAATTAATTTGATGCCTAGTGGACCTTGCTCCATTCCATTTGCTAGTTCAATAAATCTATTATGAAATTCATTTTGCTTAAATGAACTTGAACTTCTCTTCCACAAAGAATAACTTCCTTCTTTTTCTCTAGGGAATTCTCGAACTTTAATAAAAAGAGGACTATCTCTAATCGATTTATCTAATGCTAGTGAATTACTTGAAACTGAGCCTTGATCTCCCTCAGCTAAAACAATCCAATTAGTTTGTTTAAGAACAGGTTCTATATGAGAGAGAGATTGTCCAAGTTGTCTACCTAAAATATTCCCTCCTTGGATTCTCCCAAAATAACTTACATTATGCTGATTAATATCAGGAGTGCTAGGAACAACGATAACTGTTTCTTTTTCATCGAAAGTAATATCCGATCTGACTATCGATATAATTTCTTTTACAGGATAATATTTACTAGTAAAATTTACTGAGATTTTAAACTTATTAATTGAATTGGAAAATAAAAAACTTAAAGGAGGAATCAATAATAAAGCATAAGAATTAAATTTAAAACATTTATCTAGCCAATAACTCCACTTAGAAAATCCAAGTGCTAAAAGTATGATAATTAATGGGATTGTACAAGCAATATATCTTTCATCCTTATTAGGAATGAAAGTTGTAAAAGCCCAGCTCGTTAGTAAATTATAGTAAATCCATGTCCATCTATAATTATTATCAATGAGATCCTTTAATCTTAATGGTGCTTTAAAAGATCTTATATAGCTTAAAAAAGCAAATAGTATTCCTGAAAAGCCAAAAAAGAAAACAATACCTCCAAACTGATTATCTAAGTACGGGAAGTACCAAAAAATACTTTTGAAGCCAAAAACAGAGGGATCCCCTTCTATCGAAGCAGATTCAAAAACAGCTCTATAAGTTCCACTTAATATCATTATCCAATTGTGGTAAAACCAAGGAAAAATCGCTAAAATATTGATAAGAAATAAAAATAAAAATTGTAACCGAAACTTTTTGTCTCTTTTAAAAGAAAGAATAGAAACAAATAATAAAGAAGGTATTACAACTAATAAAGAACTCTGCTTAATCAATAAAGAAAAAGCGCATGCAAAAGAAGTGATTACAATTTGAATCCATTTACCTCCAATTGATTTATCACTCCACCTTCCTAGATGAAACAAATAAAATGTAATAGCGGAGATTAATGGTAGCTCCAATACATAATCAGTTCTTAGGTTAAATAAGAAAGGGGAAAATGCACTAATAAGAACACAAAAAAGCGAAAAATTTTTTCCTTTTAAATAAAGTCCCCATGAAGCAATATTAAAGAAGAAAAATCCATTCCAAAGACTTAAGGACCAAGCAGCTTTATGAGGAGCATCTCCAGCAAAAGCAATTACAGCTCCATTGATTATTGAAGCCAAAGGAGGAATCTTTGGAGATTTATCTAGGAAAGACCCAAAGTCTGAAGCTCCATCTTCCCCCAAAAAAGAAAGAGCACGAGCATGGTCAAGGGCACTGTTGAGGTAATCAGCCTGATCCCATGAAGGAGTATTACTATAAAAATTCCACCAAATACGATCAATAAAGGTGGATATAATCCATATAAGTAAAACTGACAACCAAAAAATATATTTAGAGTAATTAATATTTTTCTTAATGAGCATACTTTTTACTAACAATCCAATGACTCACTTGTTTTTTTATTAGTAACACTGTTTATCCCATCCGCGATAATACATAGCTTGTTTTTAACATCATTCGCAATCAAGACATCAGTAAAATCAGCACCTTCAATAATAACGTTTTCAAATTTAGCATTATAAGCAAAAGCACCTTCTAAAATGCTATTCGAAAGGTTTGCACCGTTAAGTATGGCTGCATCCATGGTTACATCTCTCATATTTGTATTACTTAAATTAGCGTTTTCTAGCTTAGCATCAAAAAAACTAGCTCCTTGAAGATCACTGCCTGAAAAATCAGCATCTTGGAGATCACTTAAATAGAAAGTCGCACCTTTCAAATCTGTATTAGAGAAATCAGCACCTATCAAGGTTTGTTTTCCATAGTCCAAAGCTGCATAACCTGGCAGAGAATAAAAGAAAAAAAGAACCAAAATTAAAAACCAAAGAAGTCCTTTAAACATAACTTTCTAATAACTACATAGGATTATATTTTAATTTTAAATAGGGTATAATAGTTAAATATTGAATTTAATATATAGAACTAAACAAATACTTCTATAATCTCTCCTAATTCATTAAATAAAAAATCTTCTGTACTAAATCTTTATTATATAAAATATAAACGATATCAATTAATCAAATTTTCTAACTAGCTATGAATACAGCCAATGATTTAATATATATTTTATACATCAAGGACAATAATTACCCAAATCTACCAAATTAAAAATATCCAAGTTTCTAGAAATGATTGACAAACCATATGAAGTCATAATCGTTGGTTCCGGTGCAACCGGAGGGATGGCTGCTCTAACAATGGCCAAGGCAGGCGTAAGAGTATTAGTAATCGAAAGAGGTCCTGAACTAGAGATCAAACAGGCAAATGGAACAGAGCCTTGCAATATGATCCGGAGACTCTTAGGAGTAACGACTGGAAACTATCAAAATCAACCTCAGCATCCAGGTTTCTGGAAATCAAATCCATTACTTTATGCAAACAAAAAAGTAAATCCTTACACACATCCACCAGAAGCTCCATTCATGTGGACGCAAGGCAATCAAGTTGGTGGAAGGAGCCTTACTTGGGGAGGGATAACCTTAAGATTATCCAACGAAGATTTTCTAGCATCAAAAGATAAAGAATACAATCTCGAATGGCCAATTACTTACAAAGACCTTGAGTCACATTATTCAGAAATAGAGAATTTTCTAAAAATTTATGGCAACAAAGATGATCTCAGTCAACTGCCTAATGGTGAATATATTGGCAAACTTCCATTCACAGAAACCGAAAAAAGCTTCGCTTCCAATATAAGAGATAAATTAAATCTTCCTTTTATACATTCAAGAGGCTTTGGAGCCAATAAAGATAAAACAAAATGGCCAAGATATAGCAGTTTAGGCAGCACATTAAAAGAAGCCGCTAGGTTAGGAAAAGTAGAAGTACTTTCAGATCATATTGCTGAGAAATTAGTATTAAATAAGGATAGAAAGTCTGCAAAAAGTATTATTTTAGTAAATCAAAAGAGTGGAGAAAGAAGTGAATTAGTAAGTAAATTAATAATATTATGTTCTTCAACAGTCCAAACAATTAGAATTCTATTAAGTTCCGAGGAAGGCAATAATTCAAATGGTCTAATTGATCCCTCTAACTCATTGGGAAAGAACCTCATGGATCATATATCAACATGTAGGTTTTTCACTGTTCCATTCGATAAAAATTTGACTAATGATTCCAAAAATAGTAATCATAATCCTCTAACTGGTGCTGGCAGTTTCTTTATCCCCATTGGAAGAGACCGATCAACTAAAAATAAATTTGTGGGAGGTTATGGCATCTGGGGAGGAATCGATAGGTTTGAACCACCAGATATTTTTAAAAAATATAAAGATACAAAAACGGGCTTCCTTATCGGTCACGGAGAAGTACTCCCAAATAAAAAAAACTCTGTATCTCTCTCAAAAAAATCAGATCAATATGATATTTCCATTCCACACATATCAATAGTTTGGCGTGAGAATGAAAACCGAATGGTCACAGAAATGAACAGAATGATTGAACTTATTATCAATTCTGGAAATGGAAATATTATCCCAGTGAGTGAAATACTAAATATTCCATTTACTAAACAAATTTTAAATAAATCAGTTGCTACTAAAAACGATGCGCCTCCACCTGGGTATTACATACATGAGGTGGGAGGAGCACCAATGGGTAATGACAAGGAAAAAAGCGTTTTAGATAAATGGAATCGTCTATGGGAATGCGGCAATGTATTGGTAGTTGATGGAGCTTGTTGGCCAACTTCATCTTGGCAAAGCCCAACCTTAACAATGATGGCAATAACTAAGAGAGCTTGCGAAAAGGCAATTATTGACTTTAAAGGTTAAAGATATCATTTAAATATTTCTCAGTAACGGCCCTATCATCAGAACCATTTTGAAAAAGAAAATTTGCGATGGCTGAGCTAATAAGCCTGGATTGATTCCAATTTTTATTTCCACTTATAAAATCCTTCATACCTATGTAAAGAGCTTCAGGAACCTCAGCTTCAAGACTTATAGACATAAGGTCCAAATGATTTTCACAACATCTAACCTCCTCATTTTTTATTTCATCAATACGAGTCTCAATTTGATTAAACTCCATTTCCTTTTTAAAAAGCTTGAAATCCATGAGATAAGGATCTTAAATTTTCAATGAAACGTCAAAGATAAAGAAAAGCTATACAAAAAAACTGAGACGACTATAGACTCATTTCATAACAACACTTCTCGAAGATAATTCACAAAAGAAATAGGCTTACTCACCCAAGGTAGCTAAGTGTAAATTACTATTAAAAAATCTATTGAATCCCACAACCCCTTCTCGAAAACTAGGGTTTTGATTTTTTATGGTGGAAAACTCTTCACTAATTGTGGAAATCACTTGGGGAAAAGAGGCGAAACCAAACATTAAAAAAATGTATAAATAACGAGTCCCTTGCGTCCCAACCAAGAAAGAGACAAGTGATTCTTTAATTTAAACCTATTTTTTTTAGATTTGACTTTAATTAAAATAGCGAAGCGTGACAGGTCCAAAAGGATGCTCAGTATGTGGATAAGGAAAATGTTCATGAGAATGTTCATGCTCTTTATTTTCTGGGCAAGTGTCTAAACAACCTTCAACATGATCATGGTGACTAATCTGTTCATATCCAACCTCACTTTCAAAACCTAATAATCTAGAGCGATATTTACATAAAGCACAATTCATAGAATTCTTTCCATTAAAAACTTCTTGAATTCTTTCAATAAAAGTATCAATAACTAAATCTTGGTCTGATAAGTAACTTGCGTGTAAAAACTGCACGTCAGGATTATCATTTGCAACTCTCATAGAATGGTCTCTGA
>CACPLK010000024.1 GCA_902634795.1 uncultured Prochlorococcus sp.
TCGCAAATAATGTTTCTGATGCAGCAGAAATCTTGCAAGTTATTTCAGGCAAAGATGATTTTGATTCAACTACTGTTGATATTTCTGTCCCAAATTATTTAGAGAGCCTTTCTAAGTCAATTAACGGCATGAAAATAGGTTTAATTGATAATTGCTTTGAGCATGAAGGTTTAGCCTCTGATGTCAAACAGTCCGTCCTTGGCTCTGCTTCGTTGCTTGAAAACTTAGGTGCTGAGATCATTAATGTTTCTTGTCCTCGCTTTAATGATGGAATTGCAACTTATTACGTTATTGCTCCATCTGAAGCTTCAGCGAATTTAGCTAGATATGACGGTGTCAAATATGGATTCCGCTCTGAAGATGAACAATCTCTTATAGAAATGACTTCCAAAAGTCGCGCACTTGGCTTTGGAAGTGAGGTGAAACGAAGAATTCTTATAGGGACCTATGCACTTTCAGCTGGTTATGTTGAGGCTTACTATAAGAAGGCCCAGCAAGTTAGAACTTTGATACGTAGGGACTTTGATGAAGCCTTCAAAAAAGTAGATATTTTGTTGGCCCCAACTGCTCCTACTACTGCTTTCGGTTCTGGAGATAATATTGATAACCCGATGGCGATGTACTTATCGGATTTACTAACGATTCCAGCAAATTTAGCTGGCCTGCCTGCTATTAGCCTGCCATGTGGTTTTGATAAATCTGGATTGCCTATAGGGTTACAGTTAATAGGTAATATTTTTGAAGAAGGGAAGCTTCTTCAAGTAGCTAGTCAATTTGAGAAAGCCGCTGAGGTTTATAAAAATAGGCCTAAAACAGATTTTACGTTGTAAAGGTTAAACCACTTCATGTGGAGAACATGATTATGGCTACACTATATGCAGTGTAGTTTCGTGTGATATTAATGACTTTTGTTCCTATTCATAATCATAGTGACTACAGCCTTCTTGATGGTGCTAGTCAACTTCCTTCCATGGTTCAAAGGGCCAAGGAACTGGGGATGCCGGCTCTAGCCCTCACTGATCATGGAGTAATGTATGGCGCGATTGAGTTATTGAAGCTATGTAAGGCAGCAAATATAAAGCCAATTATTGGAAATGAGATGTACGTTATCAATGGTTCAATTGATGACCCTCAGCCAAAAAAAGAGAAAAGATATCATCTTGTTGTGATTGCGAAAAACCAAATTGGATATGAAAATCTCGTAAAATTAACTACATTAAGTCATTTAAACGGTGTTAGAGGAAGAGGTATTTTTTCAAGACCATGTATAGATAAGTCTTTATTTAAGAAATATAGTGAGGGATTAATTTGTTCAACAGCTTGCTTAGGTGGTGAAATCCCACAGGCGATATTAAAAGGAAGAAATGATGTCGCTAGAGATGTAGCAGCTTGGTATAAAGAAATCTTAGGTGATGATTTTTATCTTGAAATTCAAGACCATGGATCAATCGAGGATAGAATTGTTAATAGCGAAATAGTTAAAATTTCTGAAGAACTTGATATCCAAATCATAGCTACCAATGATGCACATTATGTGTCAAAAAATGATATTGAAGCACATGATGCATTGATTTGTGTTTTGACCGGAAAGTTAATAAGTGATGACAAAAGATTAAGATATACAGGGACTGAGTATATTAAGTCTGAAGAGGAAATGAGAAGTTTATTTACTGATCATTTAGACAATAAAGTTATAAATAGTGCAATAGAAAATACTGTTAAACTATCAACTAAGGTTGAAGAATATAATATTTTAGGTACCTATAAGATGCCTAATTTTCCTATACCTAATGGATATAAACCAATCGAATACCTTAAAGAGATAACTATCAATGGTTTAAGTGAGATGTTAGGTATTGAAAAATTTGAAAATTTTCCAATTGCATATAATAAAAGACTTAATTATGAGTTAAACGTAATAGAACAAATGGGATTTCCTACTTATTTTCTTGTTGTATGGGATTATATAAGATTTGCAAGAGAACAAAACATTCCTGTGGGTCCAGGCAGAGGTTCAGCAGCAGGCTCTTTAGTCGCTTTTTCTCTTCATATAACTAATATTGATCCAGTAGCAAATGGTTTGTTATTTGAAAGATTTCTAAACCCTGAAAGAAAATCAATGCCTGATATTGATACTGATTTTTGTATTGAAAGACGTGGAGAAGTTATTGATTATGTTACTAAAAAGTATGGTGAAGATAAAGTTGCACAGATAATTACATTTAACAGAATGACATCTAAAGCCGTTTTGAAAGATGTTGCTCGTGTACTTGATATTCCCTATGGAGAAGCAGATCGTTTAGCGAAATTAATACCAGTTGTAAGGGGTAAGCCAGCAAAATTGTCATCTATGATTTCAAAAGAATCGCCTAATAAGGATTTCTATGAAAAATACAATAATGATTCAAGAGTAAAGAAATGGGTTGATATGGCAATGAGGATAGAAGGCACAAATAAAACTTTCGGTGTGCATGCAGCAGGTGTAGTTATTTCGGCTAATTCACTTGATAATTTAGTTCCTCTTCAACGAAATAATGATGGACAAATAATCACTCAATACTTTATGGAAGATATTGAATCACTTGGTCTTTTGAAGATGGACTTTTTAGGACTTCGAAATCTTACAATGATCGAAAAGACAATTAATTTAGTTGAGAAATCAATTGGTAAGAGGTTAGATCCTGACTCTTTGCCTTTCACAGATGAAAAAACATTCGATTTACTTTCTAGGGGTGATTTAGAAGGAATTTTTCAACTTGAATCTAGCGGTATGAGACAAATAGTAAAAGATCTTAAACCCTCATCTCTTGAGGATATTTCTTCAATTCTTGCCCTTTATCGTCCAGGCCCTCTTGATGCAGGATTAATTCCTAAATTTATAAATAGAAAACATGGTAAGGAGAGTATTGATTTTCAACATCAGTCACTTGAGCCTATTTTAAGTGAAACTTATGGAATCATGGTTTATCAGGAGCAGATCATGAAGATCGCACAGGATTTAGCAGGATATTCGCTTGGTCAAGCAGATTTATTAAGAAGAGCTATGGGTAAGAAAAAAGTTTCTGAAATGCAGCGCCATAGAACACTCTTTGTTGATGGAGCCGTTAAGAATGACGTTTCAGCCATTATTGCTGAACAGTTATTTGATCAAATGGTTTTGTTTGCTGAATATTGCTTTAACAAAAGTCATTCAACTGCTTATGGCGCAGTTACTTATCAGACTGCTTATTTAAAAGCCCATTACCCTGTCGCTTATATGGCGGCATTGCTTACGGTTAATTCTGGATCTACTGACAAGGTTCAAAGATACATTTCTAACTGTAATTCAATGGGCATAAACGTAATGCCTCCAAATATCAATACCTCTGGTGTTGATTTTACTCCAAAGGATAATTCAATTCTTTTTGGCTTTTCGGCGGTCAAAAATTTAGGTGATGGTGCAATTAGAAAAATTATTACCTCTAGAGATGACGATGGTGAATTTACTTCATTAGCACAATTCTGTGATCGAGTTTCACTTAGTGCAGTCAACCGAAGAGGACTTGAGGCTTTAATACATAGTGGAGCTCTTGATTGTCTTGATAAAAATGCAAATCGCGCTCAACTTATTGCTGATTTGGATTTAACTATTGAATGGGCTTCTTCTAGAGCAAAAGATAGAGCTAGCGGCCAAGGTAATCTTTTTGATCTTTCTACTGCCATAAATACTGAATCATCACCGACTGATGATTATTCATCAGCTCCAAAGGCTAAACAAGTCAACGAGTACCTTCCTTCTGACAAACTTAAATTAGAAAAAGAGCATGTTGGTTTCTATCTATCGGATCATCCTTTGAAGCAACTTTCTGAACCTGCAAAATTGATTGCTCCTATCAGCCTTGGTTCATTAGACGAGCAGAAGGATAAGTCAAAAGTCAGCGTTATTGCAATGATTCCAGAGATGAGAGAAGTCACTACAAGAAAAGGTGACAGGATGGCGATCATTCAATTAGAGGATTTGACTGGTTCTTGTGAGGCGGTTGTATTTCCCAAAAGTTATGAAAGATTATCTGATCATTTGATGGTTGAAACGAGGTTATTGATATGGGGCAGCGTAGATAGGAGGGATGACAGTGTTCAATTGCTTATCAATGATTGCCGTGAAATTGATGATTTAAGATTTCTCTTAATTGATCTTCGTCCTGATCAGGCTACAGATATCAATATTCAGCATAAATTAAGAGAATGCCTTTCAAAAAATAGACCTGCTAGAAATGAATTAGGTGTACGAATCCCAGTAGTTGCCTGTCTCAAGGACAACAATAATACTAGGTATATACGGTTGGGCGATCAATTTTGCGTAAAGGACACTGACTTAGCTTTGGATTCACTCTCTAAGAATTCCTTTATTGCAAGATCAAGTAAAAGTCTTGTAATTTAAATTATATTTTTTAACTAGAAATATCTTTTTGATTTGTTTTGAATGCATCTTTCATCCTGTTGATGTTCGGCTTTATGTTTTCAAAACCAAGAAAACTTCCTGGATTAAAATCCCAACTTGCAGAAAGTATTCCATAACTTAATCCTAATAAGCCGACAAGGAAACAAAGCGCTGAACAAACAAGAGTTACTGTTGGAGATATTTCAGCAATGCCTCTGCTGATTAAAAAATAACTCCCAATAAATACTCCCATGCCACTTAGGGTTGGAATACCAGTCGTGAAAGCTATCCTTCTTGCCATTCTATTTGCAACATAGCTAGGTATTCCTGATTTCTCTCTATTACTTTTTGAAGATTTCTGTGAAACTATTTTTGGAGCCGAGTTATTGCTGGAGAATCCTATTTTTACTTCTTTAGGTTGCTCCTTTTTGTTTTTTTTTGCACCTTTCATTAGCTTCTAGTAATCCAATTCCAGTCATTATCCTCTAATAGCTAATTTTTCGATGAGCTCTGTATATCTTTTTTCACTTTTAGTACGTACATAACCTAAAAGTCTTTTGCGCTGACCAATCATTTTGAGCAATCCTTGTCTTGAGGAGAAATCATGGATGTTGCCCTGAAGATGTTTGCTTAATTTTGAGATCCTTGTGGTAAGCATCGCAACTTGAACTTCTACTGAACCAGTATCCGTTGGATGTACTTGATGTGTGTTGATTAGCTTTTGTTTCTCTTCTGTGCCAAGTGACATTTGTTTAGCTTTTCTTATTCTTCAAGTCTAATTTAATCCCTAGCCTTCTATCAAGTACTCTTTTCACTCAATTTCATAAGAATCTCTTTGAGATGTTTATCCATTAGCTCTGCTTTTTCTTCTGAAGATAGGGAGTTCAGTAATAATGAATTTTCTTTTTCGTTGGTTGTGATTATTTTAATTGAATCTTTTATTTCATTATCTACATAGCCAAGTGAGTTTAGTATTAAATATATTTCATCAATATATTTAGAAAATTGATTGTGCTCTATATCTTTTATTTTGTCATTAATTGATTCATTATTATCTGTAAACCTTTTAAGTTTGCTTTTTAGCTCAACTATTAATCTCTCTGCGATACGTTTACCTATACCTTGAGTTTTTGTTAATAACTTAGATTCCTTATTTTCAATTGCACTTACTAATTGAGAAACTTCGAAGTCCTCTAACAATGCCATGCCAATTTGTGGACCTATACCATTTACAGAAATAATTTCTCGAAATAAATCTCTTTGATTAACCTCTATAAAACCATATAAACTTGTTCCGTCATCTCGTTCTATTTGGTGAATCCATAATTCAATCTCATTAGAATCTTTATCTTTACCTATGAGTTTTGGTAATAGTTGTATTTCATAACCAACACCACCAATATTTAGAACAACTCCTTTTTTGGTGGATACTTGCCAGTTATGTACTATTTCCCCTTTTAACCAGCTAATCATTATTTATTTAGATTATTTTTCTGTGAATATAAAATATTCTCAACCTCCATCAATCTGACATCCAATCATTGATCCTCCTACTAGACCAGCAGGAATTGCCCACCAACGATCTTTTCCTCTGGATATTGCCGTAGCGAAGCCACCACCTAAAATACCACCAGCAATTTTGCCTTCAGAACAATCATTGTTGTCAAACTCATTGTTCTTATTTGTTGAACCAACATCTGGACAGGGAACTTCTACCGTTTCCTCCCATTTTTTTACATACCCAGGATCGTTTCTAGTCCCTGGAATATATTCTTCTCTATATTCGTTTCTTGTACAAGTTCTTCTTGAAGAGTAACCTCGCTGATACTCATCTGCGAGCATGGATGTTGATCCATTGCAAATAATAACTATTGAGAAAATTAAAGATTTACAATTCATATTTTTGCTTGTGAGGTTTTGGATGCACTAATACTAATAATAGTGGAAATAAGCACGCAAAAACCACCTAAGTAAATTGAACTTGTTATTGTTTCTTGAAAAATCAAAAATCCCCATATACTTGCAAAGATTACCTGGGAATAATTTAGTGAGGTTGCTTGTCCAGCTGGCAGTAGTCTTAAACCCTCTGTTATGCAGATTTGACCAATTTGTGTGAATACACCAATACCTACTATCCACAACCAATCTGTTCCAATTGGTAATACAAAATCATTAATAATAAAAGGTATAGATAGGGGGATAGAAACCAATGGAAAGTAGTGAATAATAACGAGTGGATGTTCTTTGGAAGATAGTTTCCTTACACATATATAAGCTAATGATGTCATAAATGCGCCCAAAATAGCAATTGTTATTGCTAATATTGTTTCTTGAATTGTGCTGTTTGAATTGAATTCTGGTTGACTAACTAAAACAATTCCTATCCACCCAATAATGATTGAATATACTATTCTTCTTAATATATATTCCTTTAAAATTATGTATGCACATATTACAGTAAATGTAGGGTAAATGTATTGTATTACTGTCGCTGTTGCTATAGGTAATATTGTTAGTGCTTTGAAGATACAAAATAGAGCAACTGTCCCTAGTAAACCCCTTATAATTAATAATTTTCTGTGATATCCCCAAGGGTTGATTTTATTTTTATACAAGAAAAATCTTGTTATTATTATACTTATAGTAGCTCTGGCAAAAACAAGTTCTGAAATAGGTATCCTTCCCCCAGTTGCCTTAACACAAACACTCATAAGGCTAAATGCAAAACCGCTTCCTATTAAAAATCTGATTCCTTTTAACTTTTCTTTAATATTAAATGCATCTGTAAGTTGTTTTTCACTCAATTTCTAAATCTCTCAACTAAATATTTAAATATCAATTAAAATTATCATATGGCTTCTGCTCGACTACATCCTAGGACAATTGAGTCGGTCAAAGAGCGTGTAGATATTGTTGATGTAGTTGGTGAACACGTCGTCTTAAAGAAAAAAGGCAAAGAATATGTTGGAATATGTCCTTTTCATGACGATAGTAAGCCTTCAATGTCAGTAATCCCTGGCAAGCAATTTTATTATTGTTTTTCATGTGGAGCTGGTGGAAACGCTATTAAATTTTTAATGGAGTTTCAGAGGCAAAGTTTTAGTGATGTTGTTCTTGAGCTAGCTAAAAAATATAAAGTACCAATAGATACAGTTGAAGGTCCTCAACAAGAAAGACTCAAGCAACAGATTTCACGCAGAGATACACTTTATCGTGTTTTGAAACTTGCTACAGGTTGGTTTAGAAATCAATTAAACTCCCCATGTGGAGAAATTGCTATTAATTATCTTAAAAACAAACGTCATTTAAGTGAGGGTACTTTAATCAATTTTGAGCTTGGATTTGCACCTGATAATTGGGATTCATTACTCCAATATTTTGTAGATGTAGAAAAAGTTAGTGTTGAGATCCTTGAATCGGCAGGATTAATTGTTCCTCGAAAGGGTGGCAATGGTTTTTATGACAGATTTCGTAATCGTATAATTGTTCCTATTCATGACAGGCAAAAAAGAGTTATTGGTTTTGGCGGAAGAAGTCTTGATGGTTCAGAGCCTAAGTATTTAAATTCACCTGAGACAGAAATCTTTGAAAAAGGTAAAAATCTTTTCGGCTTAGATAAATCATTCCAATCAATTAGGAAAAAAGATTATGCAGTTGTTGTTGAAGGATATTTTGATGTGATGGCACTTCATGATTCTGGTATTACAAATGTTGTTGCTTCTTTGGGAACCGCATTAAGTAGCAATCAAATAACTCTTCTCTCTCGTTCTACCGATAGTAAAAAGATACTTTTAAATTTTGACTCAGATAATGCTGGAATTCGTGCTGCTAATCGTGCTATTAGTGAGGTAGAAAACCTTGCTATTCAAGGTCAGCTAGATTTAAGAGTTCTTCAATTACCTTCAGGTAAAGATCCCGATGAGTTCCTTAAGGATAATTCACCATCTGAATATGAGGCATTAGCAGCTAAATCACCTCTGTGGATGGATTGGCAAATTGATCAATCATTGAAGGATTTAGATTTAAGTAAATCTGATCAATTTCAGGAAGCTGTTAGTACTTTAGTAAGTCTTCTTGGCAAGCTACCTCAAACAGCTATTAGAACGCATTACCTACAGAAGGTCGCTCAGCGTCTTAGTGGAGGTCAAGGTAGATTTGCTCTTCAACTAGAGGAAGATTTACGTAGTCAAATTAGTGGTCAAAGATGGCATGGACGTTCTAAGAAATATAATAAACCTCAAGAAATTAGTTTAAGAGAAAGAAGCGAATCAGACATACTTTTTACTTATATTCACTGTCCTAATTATCGATCTCATATTCGTTATGAATTGCGGCTAAGGGACTTAGATGATTTTGCAATCATTCATCATCGAGCAATATGGTCAACTATAAGTAATATTGAGGAGAATAAGTTCGGTTCTGAAACTGTTGAGAATATAAATCGTTATAAAGATTCAAATAACATTTTATCCGATGTCGATTTAATCAAAAACTTGTTAGATAACTTCCTCGTTAATAATAATGAACATCTTCCTAAACTTACACCTTTTCTTGAGGCTACTGAATTTCGTTCTGCAAAACTTTCCGACCCAGAGTCACTCATTCGTGGAGCTCTAGCTGCTCTTGAAAAGCAAAAATCTCTAAAACGTTGTAGACATCTAATTGAAGCATGGAGTTCACAACGATTGCAAACTCTTGAAAACTGTATTGCCTCCCTTATTGTTGAAGAAAATTCTGAGCCTAGTAATAATTCTGACATGGAACAGAGAGTTATTAGTATGTTTGAGCAGTTAAATAATGACGCTATAAATTTTCAGCAACTTTACTATGCTGAGAGAAAACATATATTAAATTTAGATCAACAGAGATGTTATAAATAATTTTCTATAGATTGTTTATCAATGAAAGATACATCTAACTTTAATTTTAATGAATGTTCTTTATCTAACGAACTTTGGCCAAACTTTATCAATAAAATTGGTTTTATTAAAGCAAACTTAGCGATACGCCAATCTCTCGATCTCCAGATAATGCAGGGATCTACTTCTACTATTCCTGTGCTTATACTTGAGACATGTGGAACGGCGCTTGTCAATTCTAAGGCTGTTAAGACTTATATAGGTCTTTCATATTTGGAGCAAGGTATGGTTTTGCTTTTTAGTAGTAAACTTAAGGCTATTCAATTACTTAGAGATAATTAGTATAATTATTTTCTTATAGACAATATTTTTTCAATTCTTTTATTACAATTTTTGGCTTGTCTTCTAATATATATGCCTGTCTTTCTTTCTCTTCCTCCCCAGATATTTTTATCGAACCATTTAAAGCATTTATCTTTGATTGTTTCATTGATAGCTTTCTTTCTGATTTTAATAAATTCCCATTATTGCATTCTTGCGCAACGTGAATAGCTTCATGCCTTAACGCTTTTTTTATATGTAAGGCTGTCCTCTCAAAGATATCCTTATTTTTCTTTCTTAGAATCGTATAGCCTTCTCTTTTCTTTGCATTATTTGTACAAATTATAATTTCTTTTTTTATCTTGTTCAAGAATCCTACATAGTTTTCACTTATCAAGCATAGGCTAGTATTTTCTGCTGTTCTATATCCTGCCTGTTCAACCATCTTTATTATTTCTACTTCTGTTTTATCCAAATATTCTATGAACTCCATTAATTTTTTTGTTTTTAGGATTATTATTTATTATATCTAGCATAAAACTCTTTTTAAATTTTAATATGTAGCATCATTGTTAATTATTATACTAACTTCTAATTAGCATATATAGTTGGAATATTTTCTATATTTGTTGTTTTTATATTAGATAGTTTTTTTCTTTGTGGTCTCCATTTTGTATCCATCATTGATGATCCCCAATTTATTGTGTCTATACCATTCTTCGAATTAATATTATCTATTACATTATCCAGGCTCTGTAGATATAATTCTTCTTTAATATTCTTTGCATCAAATATTAGGTTTTGTTTGTATTCATTGCTTTGAAGTTTATGCAATATTATACCAGCCTTTATAAATTTTTTACAGGGTTTAAATATTTTTTTTGTTAGGGATAGACTTTTTTCAATCATGATCTTTGAGTTAGAAGTTGGAACTCTTATTTTTTCTGTTGCTTCACTCCTAAAATAATCTTTTGAATGAGTATTTGTATTCATAAAAACCGTAATAGCTGAAGATAATTGATTGTATTTTCGCAACTTAGCACTTGCTATTAAAACATATTTAATAATGACTTGGCTCAAATCTTCTAAGCTATCTATGGGATATGAAAAACTCCTGCTTACGCAGATTTCTTTTCGATCTGATGAGGTTTCTTTTATAGGGATACAGAGGTTTCCTTTTAATTCATTTTGAATGCGTAGACCAACTACACCATACTTTCCTTTGATTTGGTTGCTTGACATATCTCTAAGTTCTCTCGCGTTAGTTATGCCTCTGTCTTTTAGCCATTTAGACATCCTTTTGCCGATACCCCATACTTTATCTACATTAATTAGACCAAGATAATGATCTTTATTTTCAACTAGACCTATATCAAATATACCTGAATTCGTTTGTATTTTTTTTGCTAGATGATTAGAAATTTTTGATAGAACTTTTGTCTCACCAATACCAATAGATATTGGTATTCCTATATTTTGATAAACCAAAGCCCTTAAATCTTTTCCCCATTTGTATAAGCACTTTTCTTTCGGACGTTTTATAGTTCCAAATGCTTCATCTATAGAGTAAATTTCCAGTTCTTCACAATTTTTTCTTAGTAGCTGCATTAATCGATTACTTATATCACCGTATAGCTCGTAATTTGAACTTCTTACATTTATATTTAATTCAGTTAGCTTCTTCTTTAACTTGAAATAAGGCTGTCCCATAGGTATTCCCATTCTTCTAGCCTCTGAACTGCGAGCTATTATGCATCCATCATTATTCGAAAGTACCACTAATGCCTTTCCTTGTATGGAAGGATCGATCATTTGTTCACACGAAGCATAGAAATTATTCCCATCAATTTGAAGTATTACTTTGGACATAATTAAACTTTTGATTTTTGTAGTTCGTGTATCGAATAAATCGCTACTCCCCATATTTGTATATCTATATATTCATATAAGTTTATTGATGGATAATTTTCTTTATCTGCTTTTAGATAATAACCATCTTGCTTTTTGATAAGTCTTTTTAATGTGAATTCTCCATCCAAGAGAGCAACTACAATATGTCCAGGATTTGGGTTTATACTGCGATCTATTATTAATAAATCGTTGTTATAAATTCCTGCGTTATTCATTGAATTACCGCTTACACGAAGAAAGAACGTACTTATTGGATTCTTGATTAAGTATTTATTTAGATCGATACCGAGCTCTATGTAGTCTTCCGCAGGGGAAGGAAAACCTGCAGAAATAGTTTCTTTTACTAATGGAATTAATAGTGACGACAAGCCTTCCTTTGATGGAGAGTAAGAACGATTTGAACCCATAGACCCAGATCAATACTATGCATTGTAGTACACTTGAACCAGTTTTCTCTGTGTCTATTTATTCCTTGTGGTAAGGGCCTCCTTGGGTAATGGTTTTTGCGCGGTAGAGTTGTTCTATTAATAAAAGTCGTGCAATTTCATGTGGAAAAGTTAAAGGTGAAAGACTTAATTGCCAAGAGGCGGAATTATTGAGGGAAGAGGAAAGACCTGAAGCACCTCCGATAACAAAAATAATTTTTTGATTGTAAGAATTTAGAAGTTTTGTTGATAGCTGTTTTGATGTGAAAGATTGACCATTTTCGTTAAGAGTTACGAGAATTTCATTTTTGCCAATGATTTCTTTAATCGTATGTTCTTCTTTTGTTTTGTTGTTGTCTTTTACTTCTATCACTTCTAAACCAGGTAATCTTTTTAGGTACATATCTATACCTTCTTGAATCCATTTTTTTTTTATTTTTCCAATGGCAATGATTTTATAGTGTGAAATATTAAGCATAAAAGATATTTCTAATCGATATCATCTTCGAGTAAAAATTGTTGAAATTGTGTATATAGGTTTAGGGCATCTTCAGCTGAAAGATCTTTGGGATTTTCATTAATCTGTGGATCTGAATTGGAAGAAATTTTCACATTATTTGATTCAAGTTTTTTTAGTCTTTCTAATAAATGTGGCGGGACGTTCCCATCTGGACTTATTTCCATCAACTCTCGAAAAAGTTTTTCAGGGTTGGTTTCTGTCTCAACAGGGTGTAATTTTTGATTTTTTGTTTCTTTGAGGCTGTTTAATTCATTTGATTGAGGTTTTGATAACTCTTTGGGAAGTTTTCGTCCTAGCTCTTTTAGGCGCTCAAGGCTATGGCTATCAAAAGTCATTTTTTTAAAATGTATATTGATTGAAATTCTTCTTGTTAGTATATTTTAAATATTTTATTTTTATTTGAGTGGAATATGTGATCGTTTCTAATGTGGTTTTGAGATTTTGCGTTTGGGGGGTAAAACTTTGAGTGGTTTTAGGCATATTCCTAGAAAACGCTTTGGACAACATTGGTTGAAAGATCAGGGTGTATTGAATAAAATAGTCAAGGCTGCCGAATTGGATTCTGAAGATTGCGTCTTAGAAGTTGGTCCAGGTAAAGGAGCTTTAACTGAAAAATTGATTGAATCCAAAGCAAGATTCATACAATCAATTGAGCTAGATAGAGATTTAGTCGTTGGTTTGAAAAAACGTTTTAGTCATGAAAGTAAATTTAGTTTGAGAGAGGGGGATGTTCTATATGCTCCATTGGAAGCTGAAAATGGACTGAGTATTAACAAAGTTGTAGCTAATATTCCTTACAACATCACAGGTCCACTATTAAAAAGATTGATTGGCGAATTAAAAAAAGCACCTGAAAATAGTTTTGAAACTTTAGTTTTACTAATGCAAAAAGAAGTAGCACAAAGACTTGTTGCTCTGCCCGGAACTAGTAGTTTTAGTGCTTTAAGTGTACGGATTCAGCTTCTAGCAAAATGTCAGGACGTTTGTGATGTTCCTTCTAAATGTTTTCAACCAGCACCCAAGGTGGATTCCAAAGTAGTAATGATTAAGCCCTTTGTATCAAGTGAGCCAGATTTTTATGAGATAGGAAATTTATTAGAGAAACTTTTGAAACATGCTTTTGCTGGTAGAAGAAAGAAATTACGAAACACCATTGGAAGTTTTGTTACTTCCAACGATCAGATAAAGGAATTTTTCGACTACAGAGGGATTAGTCTTGATCAAAGGCCACAGGAAATTTCACCTTCCAATTGGTTTGCCTTGGCAAAAGCTTTAAAAGAAACTTGTGTTATTGAAAATGGTCCCCTTCAAAGCAAATGATGATTTTCTTATTGCAGAAGCGCATGCAAAAATTAATCTTCATTTAGAGGTTTTAGGTACTAGGACCGATGGCTTTCATGAATTAGCAATGGTCATGCAAAGTATTAATTTAAGTGATCAATTGAAGATGATAAATAGTGCAGAACATAATATTACTCTAAAATCTAATAATGACGAGATTACTGACGGTGAGGACAATTTAATAATAAAAGCTGCACAACTTTTGAAAAATAAAGTAGGTAATACACAATTAGGTGTTGATATTGAGCTTGAAAAAAATATTCCTATTGGCGCAGGATTAGCAGGTGGATCTACAGATGCAGCTGCAACATTAGTTGGATTAAATAAACTCTGGAAATTAAATCTTAAGACTGAGGAATTAGAGAACTTATCAAAAGAGATAGGCTCTGATATCCCTTTTTGCATTTCAGGAGGTAGGCAGATATGTTTTGGTAGAGGTGAAATTTTAGAAAAATTAAAATTTGATCACTTTCAATTGGGTCTTATTTTGGTTAAAGACCCTTCAATTCAAGTTTCTACACCAGTTGCATATAAATCATATAAACAAAAGTATGGTGATAGCTATCTTGAAAATGATAGGGATTTTGAAATCAAGAGAAACATAATCAGATCTAACGACTGGTCGGATCAGTCGCTTTTAAATAATCGAAAAGAAATACAAAATGATTTACAAAAAATTGTTCGCCCTATGACACCAGAGGTTGAAAAATCTTTAAATATATTGTCTCGTTTACCTGATTCCCGTCTCGTTTCCATGAGTGGTTCTGGTCCAAGTTGTTTTGCATTGTTTGAAAATTATAATCAAGCAAATAAAGTACTAAAAGAACATGTCAATGAATTTGAAAAAGCTGGTTTATCTGCTTGGGCGTGTTCAATGAAGTCTAATGGGGTTCAATTAAGAAATGAATTCACCTAGAAATGGGTTCAAAAATGAATCTGATGATTTAGCTAATTCATCAGCAAGTCCTATAGATACTGCTAGTTCTGAACAAAAGAAAGGTCCCTTAAGCTTTATATCAGGATCTATTACTAGTTTATCTTTTAGCTTGCTAAGCCTTTTTATTAGTAAAAAAATAGTTTTATATTTTTCGATTCATGCTCCGAATTATTCTTCACCAATTGCCCAGAGTATTGCTTCTGGTTTTAAAACACTAATTATAGGAATTAGTTTTCTTGCAACTTTTACCTTTGGTTTTATTGGACTTGGTTT
The DNA here is from genome assembly GCA_902634795.1 of uncultured Prochlorococcus sp. Lineage (GTDB taxonomy): Bacteria > Cyanobacteriota > Cyanobacteriia > PCC-6307 > Cyanobiaceae > Prochlorococcus_B. Next base: position 15,008 of record CACPLK010000024.1, read on the forward strand.
GTTTTTAGTATTTATTCGAAGTTTGATAGAAGGCAGCAACGACAAAACTGACTAACATTTGACTATTAATTTGTCATATTTTGATCTTTCTATGACTCTTCATGATTTAGGACTTCTCGTTTTATTACTCTCTCCTGGAATGTTGCTTTCCATATTGCTGTTATCGACTTTTGCCGCAGGTGGGTAATTAGGCACTGTTTGAGATAGTTTGGAATAACAAACCGGTAATCCGGACGATCTGTTAATTCTGTGAAAGGGACTCTTTTATTTAATGCTCTTCGTGAAGCAATTGATGAAGAAATGGACAGAGATCCTTTGGTATGTGTAATGGGTGAAGATGTTGGACAATATGGCGGGTCTTATAAAGTTACGAAAGATTTGTATGAAAAATATGGAGAGTTCAGAGTTTTAGATACACCAATTGCTGAAAATAGTTTTACTGGTATGGCTGTTGGTGCAGCTATGACAGGTTTAAGACCAATTGTGGAAGGGATGAATATGGGGTTTTTGTTACTTGCGTTTAATCAAATATCTAACAATATGGGAATGCTTAGATATACGAGCGGTGGGAATTTTACTATTCCAACAGTTGTTAGAGGTCCTGGTGGCGTTGGAAGGCAATTAGGCGCTGAACATAGTCAAAGACTTGAAGCATATTTTCATGCGGTACCTGGTATAAAAATTGTGGCTTGTAGTACTCCCACTAATGCTAAAGGTCTAATGAAAGCTGCTATTAGAGACAATAATCCTGTTCTTTTCTTTGAACATGTTCTTTTATATAACCTCACCGAAGAGCTTCCTGAGGGTGATTATTTCTGTGCCTTAGATCAAGCCGATCTTGTAAAGAAGGGAAGTGACATTACCCTTTTGACTTATTCGAGAATGCGTCACCACTGCTTGAAAGCAGTTGAGATTCTTGAAGGGAAAGGAATTGATGTTGAATTGATTGATTTAATAAGTCTTAAGCCTTTTGATATGGAAACCATATCAAAATCTATAAAAAAAACTCATAGAGTAATTATTGTTGAAGAATGTATGAAAACTGGTGGTATTGCTGCTGAGTTAATGTCTTTGATTACTGAGAATTGCTTCGATGATTTAGATTCTCCTCCTGTTCGTTTAAGCAGTCAGGATATTCCTACGCCTTATAATGGAAACTTAGAAAACTTAACTATTATTCAACCTCATCAGATAGTAGATGCTGCTGAAAAAATCATTAATAATGGTGGAGAAGATTAATAATGGGCAGGAAGAATTATTGGTTTCTTGTCGTCATCATTTTTGCAGTATTAAGTATTTTTATATGCACAAATATACCTTTCCAATTGGGATTGGATCTACGAGGAGGTAGTCAACTAATTCTAGAAGTTTTGCCTACAAAGGAAATTACAAGAATCACCCCCAAAGAAATCGAAGGAGTTAAAGCTGTTCTTGATAAAAGGGTAAACGGATTAGGAGTTTCAGATTCACAACTTCAAACTGTTGGGACAAATCAATTGTTATTAGAACTTCCTGGGGAACAAGATCCTTCCGGAGCAGCGAAAGTATTAGGAGAAACTGCTCTATTAGAATTTAGAATTCAGAAAAATGGTACAGCTAAGCAATTAAGAGATTTGCAAACTCAACGAAATAGTGTTGAATCTATTATTAAATTATTAGAAGAGAATAATAATTCAGCTCAATTAATAAAGGAGATCAATATTAATAATGAAATTAATCAATTATTTGAAAAATATAATATTCAATCCGACCAGATATTAGATGTAGATCAATTTAATCTTTTAAGAAATAAAATAAGTACTGACATTGCAGGTCTGTTTGAACCAACATCATTAACTGGACAATATTTGACAAATGCAGGCAGACGACAAGATCAAAATACTAATAATTGGGAAGTCACTTTAAGCTTTAATAATGAGGGAGGTGAATTATTTGCAGACCTCACAAAATCCATCGCTGGCACCCCTCGATTGCTAGGTATTGTTATTGATGGTATTTCATATAGCGAAGCAAGTGTTGGTAAACAATTTGACACAGCTGGCATTACTGGAGGGGCCGCGACAATAAGCGGAAATTTCACTGCTGACGATGCTAGAAATTTAGAAGTTCAATTAAGGGGAGGAGCTTTGCCTCTACCTATTGACATTATTCAGATAAGAACAATAGGACCTTCTCTAGGGACTCAAAATATTCGTCTCAGTCTTTTTGCTGCTCTCACAGGCTTGCTTTTTGTAGGTATATTTATGATCTTTATCTATAAACTAGCTGGATTTGTTGCCGTCTTGGCATTGTCTTTTTACTCGCTATTCACTCTTTCTATTTATGCCCTTCTCCCAGTGACTCTTACTCTTCCAGGTATCGCTGGGTTTATATTAAGCATAGGAATGGCTGTTGACGCTAATGTTCTTATTTTTGAAAGATTAAAGGAAGAATTACGCAATGGAAATACCTTGATTCGTTCAATAGACGCTAGTTTTAAAAACGCCTTTTCATCAATAATTGATGGCCATTTAACTACTTTAATAAGCTGTATTACGTTATTTTATTTGGGTACTGGATTTGTAAAAGGTTTTGCAGCTACCTTGGGTATTGGTGTTGTGTTGAGCTTGTTTACGGCTTTAACATGTACGAAAGCAATATTGATGTTCCTAATGAGTTATCAAGGCCTTAGAAAAATTTCTAACTTTATTAATCCTAATCAGATTTCATCATCAACCATCAACGTTCAATAGCAACTATTTAAATTATGAAAGCTAATTTTAATGTTCAAATCTATAAAAATAGAAAAAATATTTGGCTTGTTTCATTCTCTTTATGTTTTATATCAATAATTGGAATGCTAATTTGCCTTAAAAGTAATTCTATTAAGGCCCCTTTAAATCTTGGTTTAGATTATACCGGAGGAACTCAAATAACTTTAGAGAGGAGTTGTACTGATGAATGTATTACCTTAAATACAAGTGACATATCTAAAAATATAAGCGCTTTAAAAAACCATGATAAAAATTTTAGTTCAAATACATCTCCTAATTTAACTAGATCACAAATTCAATTACTCGATAATTCACAATTAATATCTATTAGGCTTCCATTTCTATCTGCAGCTCAATCTGAGTCTGTAGTGGCAGAGGTTGATAAATCTTTTGGCCCATTTGACAATGAAAATACTTCAGTTGAAATTATTGGCCCAAGTCTTGGGAAGCAGTTACTTAAAAGTAGTTTAATTTCTCTTCTCTTTGCTTTTCTTGGA